>JAHLLD010000018.1 GCA_020444325.1 bacterium | reverse complement strand
GTCTCATCGGCAGCCGGGGTCTCATCGGCAGCCGGGGTCTCATCGGCAGCCGGGGTCTCATCGGCAGCCGGGGATTCTTCGGTCGGCTGATCGACAGCGGCAGGAGCGGCTTCGGCTGATGCTTCGACGATTTTCTCTGCGGGTGCTTCTTCCTTTGCAGAGGCGTCCTCGGCCGGTTTGTCGGTTTCGGCTGCAGAATTTCCGAACAGCTCTTTCAGACTGTCGAGCTCGTCACCGAGCGTGAAGCCGGATTCGCCGGTGTTGCCGTGGGGTACCTTGAAATCGGAACGGGAATGATCACGGTCACGCGGTTCCGGATCGCCGCCGTCTTCACGGACGATGGAGCCGATGAAGGAATGCTTCTCGGTGTCCATTTCGACGACCTTGATGCGCACTGCGTCACCCACATTGTAGGTTGGAGCGCTCTGACCACGACGGCGGCGTCCGCCCATCTTGCCGCGAGGAACGAAGCAGTCGATATCGAAGTCGAGTTCCACGATAGCGCCGGCTTCCATCAGCTGTTTGATTTTGCCATCGGCTTCGGTATCAGGGGGATAAATGTTCGCAAGGCGCGGCCACGGATCCGGCTGCGTATCTTTGAGGCTGAGTGCGATGCGGCGGTCTTTCGGCCGCACATCCATGATGCGAACTTCAATATCGTCACCCATTTTGACGACTTCCGTCGGGTGCTGAATGCGTTTGGTCCACGAAAGGTCTGAAATGTGCACCATGCCGACGATGCCGGGTTCGAGCTGCACGTAGACACCGAAATCGGTGATGTTCCGAATCTTTCCCGCTACCGTGTTGCCGACGCTGTAATGCTCCTCGGCGTGGGCCCAGGGCGATTCGGTAAATTCTTTCATACTGAGGGCGATGCGTTCGTCCTTCTCGTTAATGTCGACAATGCGCACCTTCACCGTCTCGCCCATGCTGACGACTTCGTTCGGCGTGTTTACGCGTACTTTGCTCAGACGGGAGATGTGAATGAGCCCGTCAACGCCGCCGAGATCGACGAAGGCGCCATAGCTTGTAATCGAAGTCACTTTGCCTTCGACGACCGAGCCTTTCTTGAGCTCGCGCATACGTTCTTTCTTGAGTGCGCGCTTGCGGCTGCACACGTACTTGCGTTTTGAGAAGTCCGTCATTTCGATAACGACGAGATTAACTTCCTGTCCTACCAGCGGTTCGATGTCCGACTGTTCCGCGCGCCCGGAAAGCAGGAACTGTGAACGCGGAACGAACCCTTCCAGACCCTTGTAGCTGACAATGGCGCCACCCGGAATGGCCCGGCTCACGGTAAACGTCAGCATGTCGCTTTCATCATGCGCTTTCTTGAGTTCATCCCAGATGGGCTGCGCTTCCTCGTCCGTCAGTTTCTTCTTGCGAGGTGCGGCCGACGCGGCGTCACTTCCTGCATCACCTTCCGCTTTCTCCGCATCACCTTCCGCTTCCTTCGTGCCGTCTGCAGCAACTGCTGCAGTGGCTCCGGCTGCTGCTGCTTCAGTTGCGGGAGCTGCCGGTGCTGCATCGTCTGTCGCCGCCTCCGCTGCGGGAGCGGTTGTGGCAGCCGTGTCGCCCTGTGCATCCGCGGTCTGCTCTGCGGTCACTTCCGGTTTCACACTTTCCTCCGCTGTGGGCTCGGAGCTCTCTGCAGGCTTTGCTTCTTCGGCAGCCGGGGTTTCTTCGGCAGCCGGGGTTTCTTCGGCAGCCGGGGTTTCTTCGGCTGGCTGGTCGACAGCGGCAGGAGCGGCTTCGGTGCTTGCTGCGGCTTCGGTGCTTGCTGCGGCTTCGGTGCTTGCTGCGGCTTCGGTGCTTGCTGCGGCTTCGGTGCTTTCCGCGGACTCTGCCGGTGTTTCCGGTGTGGCATTCTGCGGCTGGTCGGTGGATGATTCCGCTGCTTCGTTACCCTGGGGTGCGGCAGCGTTCTGATCCTGGTCGCTGTTGTCGGGGAGGTTCTCGGGAGTCTCGTTCCGGGTGGACTCGTCAGTCATTGTGGTTTCCGCTAATAGTGATAAAATCAGGCACCGAGTGCCTCTGTCCAGAGCTGCATCGATACGACGGATGGGAGTCCGTGCATCCTCATCCTTCACACCGATAGTGAACTGAAAAAGTAGTGAATTACTGTTGAAATGGCAATATGGAAATTGTCCGCTACAGTGTCAAGTATCGCCAGCGTCTGCGGTGCCGGGATACGGGTCTGAGGCAGCGTGGCACTCAGCGGAGGCTTTCCTCGAGCGCGGTGGCGGCGTCGGTCTTCTCATCCCTGTACTTGATGATCAGCGGGGTGTACATCTGTAATCCTTCCGTGCGGGCGAATTCGCCGCGCGCGGGACGAGAGCCGGCAACGACGACGGCGTTTTCCGGAATTTCGAGCGGACCATCATTGCTGCGCCGCAGTATGCGGCCGTGAACGCAATCGTATACCGGCGTGGATGCATTGAGAATCACGCCCGTTCCAATGACCGCGCGGCGGCGCACGATGGTGCCTTCATAGATCCCACTGTTTCCGCCTACCATGACGTCATCTTCTATCACCACAGGGACAGCACCGACGGGTTCGAGTACGCCACCTACCTGGACCCCGGCGCTCAGGTGGACACGTTTCCCTATCTGCGCGCAGGAGCCCACGAGGGCGTGGCTGTCGATCATGGTTTGCTCGTCTACATAAGCGCCGATGTTGACGTAGGCGGGCGGCATGATGATGACACCGGGAGCGAGATACGAAGCGTCGCGCACGGTGGTCCCGCCCGGGACAATGCGACGACCGCTCTCCGCGCTGAAACGTTGGACCGGCAATGTGTGTTTGTCGGTGAAATGGAATGTCTCACCTGCAGGAACATCCTGCAGCACTCCGGCACGAAATGCCCAGAGAATGACGTTCTTGACTTCCGTATTGGCGACCCATGCGCCTTCGATATTGCTGGCGGCGCGAATGCGTCCCTCGCGCATCGCATGCCAGACCTCGTCGAGCAGGGCGAGTTCCTTTGTACCGGCGTGTGACGGATCAGCAGCGAGCAGTGTCTGTATGGTTTCCTTCATGGCTATGCAGTCTATGTTGTTGGCAATGTCTTGATTCTAAATATCGCTTGCGGAACAACGCGGGACAAGCCCGGGTTTACAGGATATGCGCCCGTTTTCGATTGCAGGACAGCGCTCTGCATTGCGCCGCCAGAGGGCTTTTCGTAACTTGTTTCAATGGAGAAAACAGCATGAACATATTTCGACTGACACTCGCCGCAGTCTTCGCCGTGAGTCTGGTTTTCAGCAGTGTTGCCGGACAGGGTTCGCTCGAGTGGGAGGAAAACGCGCAATTCGGCGTGGAAATTGGTGGCGACATTGATATTTCCGCCCAGGTATTTCAGCCTACCAACTATCAGCCATACCTGATTCTTACCTCTGAGCGGCTGAAACATCCTGTGCTCATCGATCTCGGGAAAAAGAAAGTCTATCGTCTCAAGACGACTTCCATCAAGGTCGATGGCAGTTTCATTTCCACCAGCGGTATCCCGCGGGGAAGCTCAATCAGCAAGTACCGTATGCACGGTGGTGCCAGCACGTTCAAGGTGGATGGCAAAAAAGTGGCGATGACGATACGGCAAACATTGGTCGGCGAAACTCCTGCTGAAATTATCCTCGCGCACAGTCCCGACTATGCTGTGCGGAAGAAAGCGTACAAGCCCAACAGCAAGTCCATCAGCTTTCTCAAGTCGTACAAAAAGAAAACGGACGTCGTCGTGATGTTCGCCACCTGGTGCTCGACCTGCAAGGTCGTGCTTCCCACCGTACTGCGCGTCTTTGACGATGCCAACAACGAGGCATTCAACGTGCGGTATATCGGTATTGCGATGGGCGGGAACGAGCCGGCTGCGGAGCTGGAGAAATATGGTCACGATTATCCTGCGGTCATCATCATGCAGAATGGGAAGGAACTTGACCGCATTATCGGGGAACCGAACAACCCCATAGAGGACCGCATCGTTAACATTCTACGCTGATACCATTCATGCAGCTTTCATCCAACCGCGTGCTCTTCAGTATCGCACGTGTTCTTGAAATTATCGTGGCCCTGGTATTCCTGCTGGCCGCAGTGATGAAGGCCCTCGACCCACAGGCCTTCGTCGAACAGATTGCGGAGTATCAGATCCTCCCGGATCTCGCGCCGGTTGCGGCATGGTCACTGATCATTGTCGAATGTATCCTGGCCGCTGGTCTCATCGTCAACCTGTATCCGAAGATTGTGCCGCTGCTCACCGCGGGGATTCTCCTGTTCTTCATTGCCATCACCGTGTACGGGATGTCTATCGGACTCGGAGAAAACTGCGGCTGCTTCGGGAATCTGTATCACCGCGGACCCGAGATGGTGATCATTGAGGACAGCCTCATGCTCATTGCCGTCCTCTTTGCCGCCGTCGTGCTGTGGAAGCATAAGGTGGAACGTGTGATGCCGCGATTGGCCGTATCGCTCGCCGTTGGCCTGATTGCTGCCGGAGTCACGGCCGCGAGTCCGGCTATTCCCGCGGACGACCTCGTAACACAGCTGAGTCCGGGAAGCCATTTTGACACCTGGCCCGTCGATGGACTGTACGGAAAGGATCTGAACCAGGGGACGCATGTCGTGTTCCTCTTCACCGTCAAGGCAGACGATGTCGCCTCGCAGGTGCAGCATATGAATGACATCGCGCAGAAGGATGAAGTCGCCTCTGCGGTCGGACTCATTATCGACGGGACCGAGCATCTCACTTCGCTCATGTTCGAATACGCGGCCGCATTTCCCGTTGCGGCAATTGAGCCGCGATTTGCGCGTCCCCTTTACAGGACGTTGCCACGCGTATTCATCCTGCATAACGGCACGGTGGAAGCCACCTGGTCGGATATACCCACTCCGGCTGATGTGATTTCCGCACTCAAACCCTTCAGGAAGGAAGATTCCGCATCGTGAAAATCTACACGAGAACAGGAGACCAGGGCAAAACCGCACTCTTCGGGGGGCGGCGTGTGGGAAAAGACAGCGCCCGCATCGATGCCTACGGTACGGTCGATGAACTCAATGCGCTGCTCGGGTTCGCCCGCGCTTCGGCCGTACATGAGACCGTGCACGGCCTAATCGTGGCGCTGCAGCACGAACTGTTCACACTCGGGGCCGACCTGGCCACACCGCTCGACAGCGAGAATGTCAGCGTTCCGCGCATAGAGCAACAGCATATCGATACCATGGAGCAGCGTATTGATGGACTCGAGGAAGAACTTGAGCCCATTCGGTTTTTCATCCTTCCGGGCGGGACCGAGACTGCTGCCCGCCTGCACATGGCGCGGACTGTATGCCGACGGGCAGAGAGGCTGCTCGTGCATCTCTCCACGCTTGAGGACATCAACGAACTCGATCTGCAGTACGTCAACCGACTTTCTGATTTCCTCTTTGTCCTTGCCCGCTATGCCAACCACACCGCGGGCCAGAAAGATCTGCACTGGCAACAGGACGCTTGATATGTTTATCGCCATCGCCGGAAATATAGGCTCGGGAAAATCCTCACTCACCTCGCTTCTGCACGAGAAATTCGGCTGGGAGCCACATTTTGAATCGGTGGATGACAATCCCTATCTGCCCGATTTTTACAGGGATATGAACCGATGGTCTTTCCATCTCCAGGTGTATTTCCTTTCCAAACGCTTTACGCTGCACCGGGATATTTCTGAGCAGTCGCGTTCCGTGGTGCAGGACAGGTCGATTTACGAGGACGCGGAGATCTTCGCTGTCAATCTCCATAACCTCGGAAGGATGGATGACCGGGATTATGAAAATTATCGTGCCCTGTACGCTGCGATGACATCCTACCTTCGTCCCCCGGATCTCCTGATCTACCTCCGCGCCAGTATCCCGACACTGCAACGGCAGATACGGCTTCGCGGACGCGATTTCGAGCAGGGGATCGACCTGCACTATCTCGAACAGCTCAACGTGCTGTACGAGGACTGGATTTCACGCTATGACGCCGGGGAGGTGCTGACGCTTGACAGTGACGAAACGGATTTCGTGCACGACATGCAGAAGCAGGAAGAGATTCTCTACCGCATTGACCAGGCTGTGCGAAAAAACCGCAGGTAATACATGAAAACAATCCCTTTCAGGATAGCAGTCCAGCTTCTCGTCTGGACTGTGCTATTTCTGGCCACACTTCCCGCAGGCGCGGACGCGCAGAACGCAACATTGCAGGGAAGCGTTACCGATGCCGAGGGCTTGCCGCTGATCGGAGCCAATGTTGCGATCCGTGGAACTGTTCTCGGCGCCGCGACGGATGCGGAGGGTAAATATCGTATTACCCAGCTGTCCGCCGGAAGTTATACCGTGCAGTGCAGCATGATCGGCTATTCGCGCAAAACAGTAGTAGTCGATATCAGTGATGGCGAAACTGCGGTGCACAACTTCACACTGATCGAGAGTGTGATCGAAACCGGGGAGGTGATTGTCACTGCGGGGCGGCATGCGCAGAGTCTCGAGGAAATCCCGGTCAGCATTGCGATCTTCGACGCGGACGATATCGAAGCGCGCGGCATTTACCGGCTGGACAACGCCCTGCGCAAGGTTTCGGGCGTGAACATCACGGAAGACCAGGTGAATATCCGCGGTTCAAGTGGCTACAGCAGGGCCCTCGGGAGCAGGGTACTCCTGCTCGTCGATGGGGCGCCCGTGCTCGCAGGCGATGCCGGGGAAATCAAGTTCGATGTCGTGCCGATGTTTGCTGTTGACCGCATAGAAGTTGTGAAGGGGGCGGGATCCGCGCTGTATGGCTCAAGCGCGCTCGGGGGCGTCATCAACGTGCTGACGCGTGAGCCACGCGAACGCGTTACCAGGGTGCGACTGTACAGCGGGTTCTGGGATACACCGCAGTGGGAGCAGTGGAAATGGTGGGGTGAGAGTCCGCGATACATGAACGGGGTAGACCTCCAGCACGGCGATGCACACGGTGATTTCAGCTATCTGCTCACCGGTGGACTGCGGAACGATCAGTCGTATCGTCAGAACGCGGATTTTGTGCGATGGAATCTCAACGGACGGGCCTGGTACTGCATGTCGCCGTCAGGGAACCTCAATGTTTCCATCAATCACAGCGATGATGACCACGGCAACTGGGTATACTGGCGGGATCTCGAGCATGCACTTCAGCCACCGGTGAACGCGGACCTGTCCGAGCATATTCACAGCCTCAAAACGCAGGCCTCCGTGCAGTACCGTCATACACACAGCTCGCGTTTTGCCTCCATGTTTCGTCTCAACGCCTACCGCACCGCGTATGAGACTACCAGCGACACGTCGGATTTCCGTTTTCGTCCTACCGATCAGACGCAATCCACCGCGTGGCTGCTTGGCGGGGAATACCAGGGGAGTTACACACTCAACGAGGATAATTTCCTGACCTTCGGTGTCGATGCGTCCTACAGCACCGTGGATTCCCGCACCTTTGGCCTGCGTGACGGTGTGACGGTTGCCTGGTATGCACAGGACGACCTTTCCCTGGGGAAGGACTGGCATCTCTCGCTCGGTGCGAGGTATGACCTGACCGCAATCGACTCGCTTGATATCGATGCTCAGCTGAATCCACGTGTGGGACTCACCTACGTCCCGTGGAGCGGTGGACTCGTGCGCGCATCGCATGGCTGGGGCTTCCGGTCGCCTTCCATCGCCGAACGTTTTACCTCCGCCAGCGCGGGTGGCATTCTCACCAAACCGAATCCAGACCTGAAGGCCGAGCGCAGTACCTCATATGAACTGGGATTCAAACAGGACTTCCTCTTCGGAAGCAGTGTCGATGCCGCGCTGTTCTGGAATGATTACGAGAATCTCGTAGAGCCGCGCATTGATCCCGCAGACGGCCGCATCGCATTTCGCAACATCACGCGCGCCCGTATCATCGGATATGAAATCGCGCTTGACCTGCAGCCACTGCCTGATCTTTTTACGATGACCGCCAGTTACACCTACCTCTATCCCCGGGATTTGAGTACGGAGTCCATTCTCAAATACCGTCCACGCCATCTCGTGTATCTTTCGGGAAATCTCACCCTTGGTCCCGTCAGTCTCGGTGCGGATTTCCGCTATGTCTCACGCATGGAGAACATTGACCGCGAGCTGACCATCGTCATTCCGGATTCGGAGAAACGCGTGGCTGCTTACGTGACCGATCTGCGTCTCGCGCTGGAAGGCGGCTCGGTCGGACTCCCGCTGCGTCTGAGTTTCCTCGTCGATAACGTATTCCAGTATCATTACACTGAAGTCGTTGCCAACATCGCTCCCATGCGCCGTTTCCGCCTGATGCTCGAAGCAAGCATGTAGAGCTCGTCCCGCAAGCGCGGGACTCGCGCGTGAGCAGCTTCGCTGCGCTTGAGCGCCTTACGGCGCGCGGGAGTGCCTGGCGGCACGCATGAGCTCGTCCCGCAAGCGCGGGACGAGCGCGTGAGCACCTGCGGTGCGCGGGAGCTTCCCGGCTTCGTCTCGTCATACTCAACTACGCCGAGACAGGCGCCTACGGTGTTCCATAAAAAAAATCCCTCCGTGTTTACGGAGGGATTTTTTTGAAGCTCTGTGTGGGCTTTACTTGAGCATTTTCAGCTCGTAGTCGGCGTTTCGTGCGTAGGAGGGATCTTTTTTCGCGTTGGTAAACGCATCCTTCGCTTTCGCGGTGCTACCGAGGTTGCGGTAAGCGAGGCCGAGCTCGAAGTACGCGGCGCCCTTACGCGGGCTTTTGTTGTACTTGATCCCATTCTGAGCGGCCTTGATGGCGTCATTGTACTTGCCATCCTTGTTGTAAGCCTGCGCCATGATCACATACGCCTTGTCATAGCTTTCATCGTTCTCGACAGCACTTGCAGCCAGTTCGGCGGCCTTGCCGGTTTCACCTTTGGTGAGCAGCTGCTGAGCACGTGCCGTCTGTGCGGCCGCCAGACCTTTTTTCGCCTGACCGAGTGTGGGATTTTTCTTCAGTGCGAGTTCGTAGTTCTCGATGGCATCCTGATACTTTCCATCGGAAAAATAGGCGCCTGCCAGTGCAAAATAACCAATGGCCCATTCGGGATTGGTTTTGACGGCCGATTTGAATGCTTCAAGCGCTTCGTCGGTTTTACGCGACTTCTTCAGCGCGAGTCCCTTCTGGTAATAGTAGAACTCGTGTTTCTCGAGCTTCAGTGCAGCATCGTATTTCGTAATGGCGCCTGCAAAATCGCCGGACTTCAGAAGGGCATTGCCCTCGTTGAAGAGTTTCTTTGCCTCGTTATTGTCCTGTGCGAATGCCGATGTCGCGGCAATTGCCAGAATAATAATGGACAGGAACATGATCCGCTTGAGCATGATTCTGACTCCTTACGCCTTCTTGCTGTGGAACATTGAAGAGCAGTTCGGCGAGACTTGCAGTGTAAAAGAGAGTTGTGCGGAAGGCGGGACTTGAACCCGCATGCCCTTTCGAGCGCCACCCCCTCAAGATGGTGTGTCTGCCAATTTCACCACTTCCGCATTCAACTTTTTGGTGAGGCTGGATGGGCTCGAACCATCGACCCTCTGCTTAAAAGGCAGATGCTCTACCACTGAGCTACAGCCCCTCCACAAAAAGTGGTCTCTAAATCTAAATGATTTTTATCTGCAGTGCAAGTCTGACGCCGCATTCTCTTCGTTTTTTTATGAATAAGGGGGTGTTTCGTCGCGGCATATAGCTGTAACTTGCCAGAGAGGACGTTTGTTCCATAGCAAGAAGGGATGTTTGTGCCGCTTTTTTTGATGTTTGACCTCGATGGAACGCTGGTGGATTCGATGGGTGACATCCATATCGCCTCCAACCTGCTTCTGGCTGAATTCGGTTTGCCGGAAATAGATCTTGCGCGTCTGCGTCCCTGCATTGGAAGGGGAGTGGAATACCTTGTCCATGGCATTCTGCTTGCTTCCGGATGGAACGCGGACATCCCGGCGGGGGCCGTCCCACGCTACCGTGAACTCTATGCGGCGCATGCCCTTGATACCACCAAGCCCTATCCGGGCGTGCGTGAAACGCTTGATCGCCTGGATGTGAACATGGCGGTAATCAGCAACAAACCGGAGCAGGCGTCGCGTGCCATTCTCGAGGCGCTGCGACTCGACATGCACTTTGTACATATTGCGGGTGGAGACAGTTATTCCGCCATGAAGCCCTCGCCTGTACCGTTGCTGTCAATGATGGAACTGGTGGGTGCGCATGGGGAAGAATCCTGGATGATAGGGGATTCGGTGTATGACATCGAGGCGGGGAAGTCTGCCGGCGTGCGTACTGCGGCAGTAACCTGGGGATTCCAACCCGTAGAAAAGCTGAAGGCGCTGCATCCGGAGAGGATGTGCAGCGCCTTCGAGGAAATTTCTGATCTGAGATGATCCGGGGCTGTTGGTATCTGTCCCGTATCAATCGAATAGCCGTATCAGTCGAACAGGTAGTACAGGCCAACCTGCGGAAGCGGAAGGAAGGTCCCTTCAGAGAAATACGTAAATGCGATGCTTCCGGTGAAGATCAGCGTGTTCGAGATATCCCATTCATAGCCGAGACCGAGTCCTGCGCGGAACGGCGACACAAGGCGGGGATCTTCTTTTCCCGGTTCCCAGGTGCCGTCAGCCACGGTGAGTTCGTCTTCCCCGTTCGTATAATACCCCATACCAACGAATGCAAAGAAGCGGGAGCGGTGACGCCAGTCGAGATCGAACTGTCCTTCAAATCCGACGGATGCCATGGTTTTTTCACCGGCCAGCAGTCCACCTGCCAGCTGCACACCGAAGCGTCCGAGTGGGTGGAAACGCACGCCGACGCCCATGCCGGACATCAGTCCCGCCTGGGCACCCACGCCCCAGTGCGACTTGCTCATGTAATAGTGCCGTTCGCCTGAAGACTGTGCCTGAAGGCTGCCCGCAGCGATGAGAAGAAGTGCGGGGACGATCAACGAAATCGAAATGAAGCGGCGGTTCATGCTGAAGACCCTCATAGTTGTGAGAATAAGTAAAGCTAGGTATTTTCGGCTAATTGTCAAATCGGAGCATCCCACATCATGACCGACACTCCAGTATCACAGGATTCGACACCTGAAGCGCTGCTCGCACAGCTCGATGCGCTGATGCAGCCTTCGGAACCACTTCTGACACAGCTTGCGAACGCTGCAGCGTTTCTGTACTGGTCGATGGCGGAGGTGAACTGGCTTGGTTTCTATCTCGCTGAGGGTGATGTGCTCTATCTGGGGCCGTTCCACGGCAAGCCTGCCTGTACGTTGATCCCGATCGGCAGCGGAGTCTGCGGCACAGCGGCCGCAGATGGCCAAACGCAGCATGTCGATGATGTGCACAGCTTTCCGGGACATATCGCCTGCGATGCAGCGTCGAACTCGGAGGTGGTCGTGCCGCTGTTCGATGCGGAACAACGCGTCTGGGGCGTTCTTGATGTGGACAGTCCCCGTCATGCGCGTTTTTCAAACGAAGATGTTCGCTTTCTCGAGCACGCGGCCGAACTCGTGCAGCATCGCTGCATCGCGGCGGGGGGACGCATTTTCCCGCTTGACAAAACGTCGTGAATTCCCTAATTTCACTTATTACCGCCCATCTCAACTTTCCGAGAGTGCCATAGACAGATCGTTACCTGCTGAGAACTACGAATCACGCACCGTTTGGAACGGATGTCTACTGTACCTGTCGTATTTCGGAAAGTACTCCGAACACATTGGATATTTTCACGGCTCCCGCGTCATGCGAGCTTCGCACCCGTACGCATGATCGGACCACGTGACATACCCGCGCTTTTCCGCACGGAGCTGGGGAGGAAATCCTCCATGTACTTTGCGGCACTCGCGCTGAACATGGTACTGGGACTGCTGGTGTACATGATACTGACGCGGTCGATGGCGGTTGAGAGCTTCGGGACCTACAGTTTCATCGTGGCGGTATTCCTTTTCTCAGGCGTGTTTTTCGATTTCGGACTCGCTCCTGCCGGCATGCGCCTTATGGCGATGGTCGAGGATAAAGCTTCGTTCTCACTGCGCGCAGGTGCGCTGCTGATGCTTTCCTCGGGAATAGGCATTCTCTTTGCCGTTGCCGTGTTCGGTATTTCTTTCGGCATCGATGCCTGGTGGCCGCATGGGGAAGCAGGCAGCATCCTGCGGCTGGCCGCGCCGTTGGCGGCGGTGTATCCCCTGCAGGAAATGGTGCTCAGCATCAGCCAGGGCAGCAGTCGCATGAAACTGATGAGCGGTTTCCTCCTGCTTCCTCGAATACTGCTTCTCGCACTCCTGCTCGTGCTCGTCTGGCAGGGAGGGATAGACGTGCGCACGGCGGTGTTCGCCACACTGATGTCCCTCGGCGCCGCGATAGGTATCGCAATCAGTTTCATGACCCCGTCGTTCCGGGGACTGGGACAGGAATTCAAACGCATCCGCAGGGAAGTCCGGGAATTCGGCAGGGAAGTCTACGCGGGACGCGTGGTGGACGGACTCACCACGGGACTCGACAAGCTGCTGCTCGGTTTTTTCCACGGTATGAGTCCTGTCGGCTTCTATGCCATCGCCATGACGATGAGCACGCCGATAGGGATGTTCAGCAAGGCTGTTTCGCATAGTGCCTACAAGCGGTTCGTCGTCGAACAGCGCATCCCGGGCCGCCTGCTCGCCGCAACCGTGGCCTGGTCGACACTGGGTGCACTTCTTCTCTGGGCTGCCGCACAGGTGCTGGTACCGCTTTTCTTTACAGACCGTTACGACGAAGCTCTGACAGTGCTGCCATGGATAGCCGCGGGTTTCGGACTGGCGGGACTCAACCACCCGTTTCATTCCTTCCTGGCGGCGCACCGGCAGGGACGCGCCATCCGCATCATGTCCATCAGCAGTTCCTCGGTCAATATCGCACTCAACATTGTTCTGATCCCGATTCTCGCGATGACAGGTGCGGCAATCGCGTTCGTTGCGACCTACGCAGTGAACATCGTCATGAACCTGTATTTCTATCGGCGTACAGTCGGTGGGGGGGCTGCAGCGCCATCGGAGGCGTTTGCACACACGGAGGAGGATATGCGTCATGGATGAGTTTTGGAATTGTTTCATGTCAATTGATATGGCAGGTTGCGGGGTGTCGTCACAACGGAAAAAGCAGGTGCATATGCTGAAGTCTTTGCTCTTGGTCCTTCCCCTTTCCCTCGTCCTCAGCGGTCAGCTGGCCGCACAGGAAGTGGTCGTGCTTTCAGCGGATACTGAAAGTATGGTCGTGGAGTATCGTCCTGCAGTTTCCATGGATCACCCTGATGCGGATGGTGTGGTATTCACTTTCAACGGTTCCGTCACCGGCGACATTTCAAGGGCCGGCATGCCAGACCTTCGCTACAGGAAGGAACTGGTTGCACTGCCGTCCATGGCAAATCCCGACATTGATATTCTGCAGGTGGATTACCGCGAGGAAGGTCCTCTCAATCTTCTTCCCGTTGCGGACATTCGCCTGACACCAGAGGGGAAGGAAGAATACATCTACGAGGAGGGCCTCGGCTACCAGATTGACGGGCTTCTGCCTGCAAACTGCGTGCAGGTTGCGAATCTGGGCAGGTCCCGTTCGCATATCATCGCAGATCTTCAGCTGTATCCCGTGCGGTGGAATCCCGTAACCCGCATCGCCAGGGTGTACACGCGCATTCGCTTCCGTCTGCATTTCGGCACGGCCGAGAGCGGCCTCCAGCAGGGAAGCGCACCTATCGTGGATGTTCTCAATCCCGTACAGGCCGCAGCATGGAATGTCCCACGCCAGCACAACCTGTTGCGCAGCACCGCATCACCAACCATGGCGGACGGACAGTGGTATCGTTTTGAGATCGGGGAAACAGGAATGTACCGCATTTACGCGAACTGGTTCCGTGATGCGGGTATTGATCCCGGCAGCTTCGATCCGCGCACTTTAAAGATTTACAGTAATGGCGGAAAGGAAAGGAATCCTGACCTCGCTGCGTCCCGTCCCGATCCCCTGCAGGAAATTCCCATCGAAGTGATCGGTGAAGAAGACGGCCGGTTCGATGGTGAGGATTACATTCAATTTTACGGGCAGGGACTGAGCGGACTCGAATGGAATCCCTCTGAAAGGCGTTATGCACATTACATTCACCGTTTCGATGAGACGAACCGCTATCTGTTGACCTTCGGCGGAGCCGAGGGGCGGCGCATGGAATATGAGGACGTTCTCGATCCGCAGACCGAAGCCGCAACCCCGCAGAACTTTCCCGAAGTTCTGTTCGATGAATCCGAGGAAAACAATCTGCTGAATTCCGGGAGGCTCTGGGTCGGCAAGCGCCTCGTACCCAACGCGGGCAGTGCTTCCGATCTCGTCCTGACGCGGAAACTGCACGGACTTGTCTCCACCCGGCCGGTGGGGTATCGTCTGCGGCTCGTTTCGAGCTCCGAAGTCGAGAACAGCTTCAGTGTGCGTGCGAATGACCAGCCACTCAGCGTGATCGGAATGGGGACGGTCGATTTCGGCACCGAGACCGGATCTCTCGCAAAGATCGTGACGCGTGATCTCGAAGGGAGCGGGAATCTTGCCGACGACCGATCAACACTGACCATGACCTACCAGGCCGCAAACACAGAGAGCGTTCGAGGTGGATATGTCGACTGGGTGGAGTGGCATTATGCCCGGCGTTTTGAGCCACTCAACAACGAATTGCTGTTCTCATCGCCTGATACGGCCGGGAACATCGCTTTCGTGCTCAACGGCTATACCATGTCTGACATCATCGTCTACGATGTGACCGATTACCGGAATGTCCGCCGTATGTCCGGCGTGGATATCTCCGGCGGGACGGTGCGTTTTCGTGTTGCCGTTGACAATGGCGCGCCGCGACGCTTCCTTGCCGTCGCTTCGCCGGCGATGAAAACCCCCGGCGCTCCGGCACAGGTGGCGAACAACGATTTGCTGAGCAGCAGTGGCGCACGCTACCTGATCATCACCAACCGGGAGCTGGCACAGCCGGCACAGCGGTTGAAAACCCACCGCGAGCGCGCAGAGGATCCCATCAGCAGCATGGTCGTGACGGTTGAGGATATCTACAATTCTTTCAACAGCGGGGTGAAGGATCCGACGGCGATCAGGGATTTCCTGGCCTGGGCCGTCGAGAACTGGAGTACCGCTCCGGAATACGTGCTGTTGTTCGGTGACGGACATTTCGATTACCGTAACCATACGACACCGGAACCCATCATCGTTCCTGTCTGGGAGTCGGAAAATTCCACCAGCCGTATCGGCACCTATGCGAGTGACGATTACTACGCCATGGTGGTGGGGACGGACTCCAGGGTCGATCTGGCAACGGGACGCATCACCGTGCTGACCGTTGAAGAGGCCAATACGGTGATCGACAAGATCATTCATTATGAGACCGATCCCGATTTTGCGGTGTGGAAGAACAAAGTGACGTTCGTTGGCGATGATGGCTGGACGTCCACCGCCGATACCGACACCAATGAGCACACACGACAGTCAGAATCTCTCGCTGATATGATCCCGGCGGATCTCGAGCAGGAGAAAATTTACCTCGTGTCATACCGCACGGAAATCACCACGCAGGGAAGGCGCAAACCCGACGTCAATGCCGCGATTATCGATCGCATCAACGAGGGTACGCTGATCATGAATTACACCGGGCACGGCGCGCACGACATCTGGGCACATGAACGCGTGTTCGTATCCGATGTGACCGTACCGCAGCTCAATAACTATGATCGTCTTACTTTCGTGACCGCTGCGACATGCACCTTCGGACTGTATGATGCACCGGGAATCCGCAGCGGCACAGAGCGTCTGCTTCTGCATGAGCATGGCGGCTCCATCGGCGGGCTCTCCGCTCCGCGTGTCGTCTTCTCTTCCGAGAACAGCGCCTTCAATACGGAATTTTTCAAGCGTCTGCTCAATGAAGGAAGGGAATCGGACGGTCGGCCCCGGCGCCTGGGCGATGCCATTTATGCGGCGAAGGTCAACCTCGGATCCAGCGTGGATGGATATGCGAAATTCCATCTCTTCGCGGATCCTGGATTGCGGCTGGCGCTCCCGCGCTATCGCGCCCGTGTCGATCGCATCCTCATCAATGGCGTGCCGGCAGTCTCCGACACCGTGCAGCTTCGGGCATTGAGCAACGTCACGCTCGAAGGCAGCATACTGAAGCCTGACGACAGCGTATGGATGGATTTCGACGGTACCGCGGAAGTGAGTCTTTTCGATGCGCAGCGGCGCGTCGTGGTACAGGATCCCGGCTGGAATAATTTCACATACACCATGCCTGGGGGACTGCTGTATCGCGGACAGGCGAGTGTCGACAACGGCCGTTTCGCGGTCAATTTCATCGTCCCGAAAGACATCAGCTACGAGAACAACAACGGCCGCATCGCCATGTATTTCGAAAACGGCGAAGTGGACGGGGCAGGATTCAGTCTCGACCTCCGTGTCGGCGGCTCAGACAGCAGTGCCACCGCGGATAACGCCGGTCCGAATGTTTCGGTCTTCCTCGATACCCGCAGCTTCCAGCGCGACGATGAAACCGGCACGGATCCGCTGCTCATCGCCGACCTGTTCGACGAGAGCGGTATTAATACGACCGGTCTCGGTATCGGCCATGACATTGAAATCTGGCTGGATGGTTCGAGCAAGGGAACCGTGCTCAACAGCTATTACAGGGGAGACATCGACTCCTATCAGCAGGGGACGGTGGAGTTTCGCATGCGCGACCTCACGCCGGGATATCACACGCTGCGCATGCGCGCATGGGACATCTTCAACAACTCCACCACGGTGGAAACGGCGTTCAACGTCACGGGTGGCCTGTCATTACAGGATATCAGTAACTACCCCAATCCCGTCTCCAGTGGAACCACCTTCTCGTTCCGGCACAACGTGCTCGACCCGGTCATCGTCGATGTGCTGATCTACGCCACCAGCGGACAGCTGGTGAGGCATCTGCGCACCGGTGAGATAACCACCCGTGTGGTGGAAATTCCGTGGGATGGAAACAGCGTGGACGGTGTACCGCTCGCGAACAACCTGTACCTCTACCGTATCGTCTGCCGTACTGCCGATGGCGCACTGGGCAGCGAGGTGAGTGGCCGGCTGGTCGTGGTACGCTGAGATGTATTGAATTTGCAAGAAAATGGTAATAAATTAACTGTTCTGTCATAAGGTTTTACGAGGAATTACATGATTCGCAAGAGCAAATCCCTTCTTTGTTCCGTCGCAGTGCTTCTGCTGCTGCTTCCCCTGGCGCAGGATGCGATGGCACAAACGAACACGGCCGTGCCCTTCATGCTGATCTCCCCCAGCTCGCGCAACAGCGCCATGGGTGAGGCCGGTGTTGCGATCGCGGACGACGTTTCAGCAATTTTCTGGAATCCCGCCGGTCTCGGTTTCCAGAAAGGCCAGGAACTCAGTCTCAATCACTCGAACTGGCTCCCTCAGTTCCAGCAGAGTGATCTCTTTTTCGAGTACGCCGGCTACAAGATGGATGTGCCCTCCACCGGCGGTACGCTCGGTGCGGCGCTGACCTATCTTAATCTCGGTGAATTCGAGCGCCGTGATGAGGGTAACAATTCTCTTGGAACGTTCAAGAGCTATGAGATCGCCTTCACCGCATCCTACGGCACGCGTCTGGATGAGGACTTCGGTATCGGTGTCGGTCTTCGCCTGATCCACTCGAGTCTTTCCCAGATCGGTACCGCGCACGAATCCGGTTCCGGTACGGCGACGGCAGTTGCTGGCGATATCGGCGTGCTCTATCGTCCCTCGAAGCTCACGCTGCCGTTCAGCGATACGGATATCGGCAACAGGCTTGCGATCGGCGCCTCGATCACCAACATCGGTCCTTCGCTCAGTTACATCGACGAAGCGCAGTCTGATCCTCTTCCCACGGCACTCCGTATCGGCTTCGCGTACGATCTCGTGCATGAGAAGTACAATACGCTCACCTGGACGACGGATGTGACCAAACTTCTCGTCAGCAGGAACGACGAAGATCAGCCGGATCCCTTCTACAAGGCGATTTACCGCAGCTGGGATACACCGGGCAACGTGTTCAATACCTTTACGCTCGGTACGGGCTTTGAGTACTGGTACTCACAGCTCGTCGGTCTGCGTTTCGGATTCTTCCATGAGGATCCCTCCCAGGGCAACCGCCGCTTCCTGACTTTCGGTGCCGGCGTGCGCTACGACATTTACGGTTTCGACTTCAGCTACATTTCCACGGCGATTTCCGACGACGACACGCCGAGTCCGCTTTCGGAAACGCTGCGCTTTACGCTCACCGTCAACTGGAACCGCGCTGGCGGACCGGAAGACGACGGTACGCGTATTCCTGCTGACGACGCCGCGAACTGACAGAGCGGAGTGTATCCGCAGAGCATCACCTGAAAACGCGCTCACCCTCTGTGCAGGGGGTGAGCCGTTTTTCTTCCCCCTGAACGTGACGACAGGTTCAAGCACGACGCCAGATTTATTGCAAGGGATAACAGCATGTTCCGTATCCGTGGCTTTGGTTTCCTTCTCCTTATTCTTCTCGCAGCAGTCTCGCTGCATGCGCAGCAACAGCCGTTGCCCGAACGGGCGGTACCCCGGCTGAGCCATGCGTTCAGTCCCCATCGCACTGCCGATGTCGCGATGACTGCAGCGCTGCCTGATACCATCCGGCTTCTCGCCGTCATGGTTGAATTCCAGGAGGATGCGGATGACCGCACCAGCGGCACGGGGAAATTCGGAACGATATACCAGTACGATTATGGCACGGAAATCCTTGATCCCATGCCGCACGACAGGGCGTTCTTTCAGCAGCACCTGCTGTTCCTCGAAAACTATGTACGTAAGGTTTCCGGTCGTCGCACCATCCTCAAAGGAACTGTGCTTGACGGCATCGTGACCGTGGACAAGCCGCTCGGGGAATACAGCTTCAAGGATGGGGAATCGGAATCCCCGGTCGCGCAGCTGGCGGTCGATGCATGGACCGCAGCGGGACAGCAGTTTGCGTCCTTCCCCTTCGGCGCCTATGACATGTTCGTCGTCTTTCATGCCGGGCGGGGGAGAGACATTGACCTGGTAAGCATCCAGGGCTATGATCCCACACCGCTCGACATCCCGTCGCTTTCGTTTACAATGGAAAGTTTCCAGCGGCTGTTGGGAAGCAGCTTCAGCGGGATTTCCATGCCGGATGGATCGTCCATCAACAACTGCGCAGTGATTCCCACGACCAACAACAGGGAAATCCCGTTGATCGATGGATCGACGGGACTACTGGAGTTGACCACCAATGGACTGCTCGCCGCGAGTTTCGGTACCTGGGCCGGTCTCCCCGACCTCTTCGACACGGAGACCGGGAAGACGGGCATCGGACGGTTCGGACTGATGGATGGTGAAGGAATTTTCGCATACGGCGGCATTTGTCCCCCCGAACCCTCAGCCTGGGAAAAACAGCTGCTGGGCTGGACCATTCCCCGCGAAGCCATGCCGGGAAAGAACAATTACCTGATGACAGCATCCGACTCGCTGACCACGCCGGATGTGCTGCGTGTGCCGATCAGCGGCGACGAGTACTGGCTGGTGGAGAATCGTCAGCGTGATCTCGGCGGCAACGGACAGAGTGTGACCATCGTATCGGGCGGACAGACGCAGACGCTGCGTTTCCCGAAAGACACCACGGGTTTTCAGAACAGCGACGTCTCGCAGCTCAAGGGTGTCATCATCGATGTCGAAGATATTGACTGGTCCCTCCCGGGCGGACGCGTGCTGACCGACGACAGGGAAGCGCGGATTAACGGCGGACTGCTCATCTGGCATATCGATGAAAGTGTCATTACTGCGTACCGGTCATCGAACTCCGTCAACACGGGCGACCATCCCCGGGGCGTCGACCTTGAGCAGGCCGGTGGACCACAGGATATCGGTGAAGACATCGAAACAGTATTCGGTACCGAAACCGGGACCGGGTCGGCACTGGATTATTGGAGGCGAGACAATATCTCCCCGGTGTACACCAACAGTTTCGGCATGTTCACCGCCCCGAACACCCGCGCAAACAGCGGCGCGTTCACGCATGTGACCATGGACAATTTTTCGTCCAGTGCCCCCATCATGTCCCTCGATGTCGCGCTCGGCGACAACACCATCGCTCCCCTCGAAGGATGGCCGGTGGACCTGTCCACTTCTCTCGCCGAGAATCGCAGCGTGTCAATCACGACAGCGGATCTCGATGCGGATGGCATTGATGAGATTCTTGCCGTCTTCGCCAGTGATTCACTGCCTGGGGCGTCCACCACTGAACTACCGCCGGACAGTGTAAAACTGTTCGTTCTGCGGCAGGATGGGACGCCATTTCTTTCCACGGGTGCGCTGTGTTTCGTGGATTCCCCAGCGCGTGTCGCAACGACTCCCACAGTTGGAGATTGGGACGGCGATGGTGTCGCCGAAATTGCGTTGGTGACGAAAAATGATGTATTGACCGACGTTGATGCACATGTCTGGCTGCTTTCTCCGGATGATAGCGATAACGATGGCATGTTCGATATCGATCGGCAGTTTTTGTTCCCCGCGGAGAACGGGAATTATCTCCTCTGTCCGCCGACGCTTGTCGGTAATCATCTTCTGTTTCGCTCAGCGGGTGCGGACAACGACACGATGTATGTCGTTACCTCCGATATCACACGCTATCCCACAGCAGCGAGTCTGTGGTCTCCGGATCTGCCTCGCGTACGCACGCCGTTCGCGGGGCATCGCATCGTTGCGATGAATGAACACCTCGCATTGTTGATAGGCGGATATCCTACGGTGCTCTTTGATGTCACGAACGGGAGTGTCGTCGATGCGCATGATGATGTCGGTATTCAAACGCCGTACGCCCCGATCTTCTCGTACCATAGTTCAGCTGCAGCAGATTATGACGGGGATGGCAACATCGAAACGATGTACTTTGTGAGGGGAGATCCCGTATTGTTCAGCCGTCCAGATGACCAGAATGTCCGGACTTCTCAGGACTTCGGAACAAAACTTCCTTACAACGTTACGATCCCTCATGTCGCGGCGGCGGATGTCGACGGGGACGGCCGCATGGATGCGCTGCTCAGCAGTGGAACCGAATTGCGCGCACTGAATTATGCGTACTCGACCGTCAATAATTATCCCGTCTCAGAGGATATTCGTTTCGCACTTTCGGCGAATCTTGGATCACAGGAAGGTGACGCGGTGTTCGGCGTAGGCGAACGGCAGGTCTGGCAGTTCAGGACCGGTGCTCATCATGCCGACGGTTTTCCCGTACCGATTCCTTCACTGGCTGATGTCGCACTGCTGCGCACCGCCTCCGGAAAGCTCGGCATTGCCGCGGCTTCGCCAAACGGGAATCTCCTGCTTTTCGAGACGGCGAACGCTGTGACGGACGATCAGTTGCTGTGGCGCTCGCGTCAGGCCAATGCCGGAAACAACTGCGCGGTGCTTCAGACGACGAATGCCAGCAATCCCACCGAGGACTTCTTCCCCGAACAGCGTTGTTATCCCTGGCCGAATCCGACATACGATAATATCAGTTACATTCGCGTCTATGTCTCGGTTGACGCTGACGTCAACGTAAAAATCTATGATCTCGCCGGCGACAAGGTTGACGAGGTGAACGGTTCCGCCGTCGGTGGCGTGGACACGGATCTCGCCTGGGATGTCAGCGGCATCGAGAGCGATGTTTACCTCGCACACGTGAAGGTGACGGCCGGATCCCGCAGTGAAGAGAAAATCATCAAAATCGCAGTTGTCAAATAACACTGCTGTTCCTGGAATCAGCGCATCAGAGCAATACGGTCCTGCATGAAATTACGCACGTTTTTCCTGACCCTCCTTGTCATATCCCTCTCGTCCGCAACACTGCTGGCGCAGCCCGACAGCTACTCCGCGCCGGAGAAGGACTGGTTCACCATCACCACGAAGCATTTCTACGTGCATTACCACGAGGGCGCGGAGCGCACGGCGCGCGTCATCGCGAAGGTGGCGGAGGATGTGTACGGTCCGATCACCTCGCTGTATGATCATGAACCCGACACGCGCGTGAGTTTCATCGTCAAGGACATTTCGGATTACTCGAACGGCGCTGCGTATTTCTTCAATAACAAGATCGAGATTTGGGCTTCGCCGCTGGATTTCGACCTTCGCGGCACGCACAACTGGCTGCGGAATGTCATCGCGCATGAGTTTACGCATATCATCCAGATACAGGCGGCGATGAAATTCGGGCGCCGCATACCCGCGTTGACCTTCCAATGGTTTGGCTACGAGAAGGAACGACGGCGCGACGTGTTGTACGGCTATCCGAATCTACTCGTATCGTATCCCTTCCCGGGCGTCATCGTACCCCCCTGGATGGCGGAAGGGACGGCGCAGTTTCAGCGTGGACTCCTGGGCTATGAGAGCTGGGATTCGCATCGCGATATGATCCTTCGCAGCTATGTGCTCAGTGACAGCATGCTCACCTGGGGTGAGATGAGCGCTTTTGGAAAAACCAGTCTCGGCAACGAAAGCGTGTACAACGCGGGATACAATCTCACGCGCTACATTGCGCAGAAGTACGGGGAAGAGAAGCTGCCGGAAATCACACGTGACATGAGCGATCCTTTTGTCTTCACGGTGGATGCCGCCATCAAAGACGTACTTGGTGTCTCGGGGCAGGAGCTTTATGATGACTGGGAAACGCACCTTCAATCCGAATATGAAAAACGTATCGCCCCGGTGATGAGCAAGCGTGTGGAGGGCAACCTCATCGCGGATGTGGGGTTCGGAAACTTCTATCCCACCTGGGCGCCGGACGGGAAATCCTTCGCCTACGTCTCCAATAAGTACGCGGATTATTTCGGGCAGTCTGCCATCTATCTCCACGATATCGAAAGCGGGGAAGAGCGTATGCTCACGCCCGGCGTGTCGTCCACCGTCTCGTGGTCGCCCGACGGCAAGCGCCTGCTGTACTCGCGTTACAACGATCCCTCCGTCTACGGTCATCTCTACTACGATCTTTACGAGTACAATCTCGATTCGGAGGAAGAGACGCGAATTACTAATGGACTGCGCGCATTCAATCCGAGCTTCTCGCCGGATGGCAGCAGCATTGCCTTTGCCTTCGCAAATGACGGGACGGTGAATCTCGGGCTGGTGGATGCGGACGGCGGCAACTTCCGTAATGTCACCGGCTTTGTCTCGGGCGAGCAGATCTTCACACCGACCTGGTCGCCGGATGGGAAGTGGATCGTATTTGGCTATGCGCCACGCGTACAGCGCGGTATTGCCCGTGTGCATCCTGACGGAAGCGGCTTCGAACCACTCATCGCGGAAATGCATGCGGATGCCCGGAATCCCCATTTCAGTAAGGATGGCCGGTCCATCTATTACGCCTCGGACAGGACAGGGATTTTCAACATCTACCGCCATGAGCTCGGAGACCGCGGCGAGGATGCGGTGCTCACCAATGTTGTTGGCGGCGCCTTCATGCCGGCCGTCAATGCTGATGGCGATCTGCTGTATGCAGCATATACGGCAGGAGGATACCGCATCGCATCACTGCCCGACGCACAACCGCTGGACGTTGCGGGGCACACCTATCTTCCTTCCGGAATGTATTCTTCACCGATCGCTTCGGTCGATCCCACGGAATGGGATTGGGAGGCGCTTAACAGTTTTGACGATTCATCGGTGCCAAAGTACGAGGAGACCAGCACGTACGAACGGCTGTTCCAGAGCATGATGTACTTTCCGACGATTCGCATCGATGAGTTCAATCCTGACAACAGCGGTGTTGAACTGCTCAAGCCCGGACTGATGATGTACTCGTCCGATGTACTGAACCGTGTGGAATTCATGGCCAGCGGTTCCATCAACATCAAAGGTGAACGCGACCTGTACCTGAATATCACGTTCCGCGACGACCTGCCGCTGTTCAGCAGTATGGGACTGTATCCTGATCTTTCACTGGAAGTGTTCAACGTCACGCGCGGCACGTCCACCGATATCGAGCTTCGAAGCAGGGATACCGTCGGTGTCGACGCGGATTTCAACCTCCTTGCATTTTCCGCGAAACTCGGGCACAACCTCTTCGACAATCATATGCGGCTCGAGGTGGGATACACGCACAGCCGCTATACCAGCACCATCGGCCAGTTCCGCCTGCCGACCACGGACCAGCTCGTCCCTGCCTCTGACAACCTGTATTTTGTCGGCAATGACCTGAGCGCGGTGTTTCGCTACCGCAATCTCGTACCGACACGCGACCGCGAAATCAATCCCGTCGGTGTGCGTTTCACACTGTATTACGATTACGAGTTCAATAATTTCAATCCCAATGGGGATTCCGAAGTTCGCAACGGCATTCTTGTTCCCATATACACGGACTTCAATTTCCACCGTTTCGACGGACATTTGATGCTCGCCGCGGCAATGCCATGGCAGGGACATTCCGTTACCCTCCGGTTGCGTGGCGCGAGTATTCTCGGGCCAGAGGTTGACGACTTCTTCAATTATTACGCGGGCGGTATTACCGGGATGCAGGGTTACACCTATTACGCACTCGGCGGCAACGAACTCGCCACCGCGCAGGTGACCTACCGTTTCCCGATTGTATCGAGCATGGATCTTCGACTCGGTCATATCCTGTTCGACAAGCTATATGGAGGCGTGTTCGCGGACGTCGGCGATGCCGTGATGGCTCCGGATCAGTTCACCGTCTCAGGTATGAAGAAGGACGTAGGCTTTGAACTACGGCTCGAGACGTTCAGCTTTTCCATGTATCCGACGCGTATTTTTTTCAGCGGTGCCTACGGCATTGATGAGTTTACACGCGAATTCCAGCTTGCCAACGTGACCTATGGGAAGGAATGGCGCTGGTACTTCGGCATGCTGTTCGGATTTGACCTCTCCGACGGATTCTGATCAGTTGCAAGGGGGGTGCTGGCGCTCCGGGCTGCGACAGGTGTGCAGGCATTCGATTCCCGTTACACCTCTGCTCGCCTTGGATTTGCTGGGGGGAAATTCTATACTGGGTCAATTCTGCCGTTGAACCCATGTTGATGCGGGATGCGTAAGCGCCTGATCCAGTATTTCTTCCGACTGGAATATCTGGCGGCCTCACTGCTTGTGCTGCTGCTCGTGCAGGTCATGATCATGATCTCGCAACAGTTGCCCGATGCGGATGAAACCTCCTTTCTCAATCCTATCCTCGATCGTATCGACTTCCTCAATATTGCGGACGTCAGTCTCGACGCCATCTTCGCTGTGCGTTACGCCGAGTTTCCGGACAAACGCATCAAGGTTGTGAATATCGGGGAGGTGGCTCCGACGCCAGATGGCAAGATTGCTGCGCTGCTGTACCGGTTGCAGGATCTCGGCGCGGCGGTTGTGGGACTCGATATCATTCTCGATGATTTACACGTCGAACGCTTCCCAGAGGATCGCCTCATGGAGGTTGAGGCCCTGCGTCTTGCGCTGCAGAATGTGCCGAATACCGTCCTTGTAAGCGGCATTGATCTCGAGACCTGTGAGCCCACGTTCGAAATAATACCACCGATTCGTGCTGCGTGCGACAATTATGGCTTCGCGAACCTCGTGCCCGATCGCGATGGTGTCATCCGCCGTTTCCTTCCATGGGCGGAAGTGGACGGTGAACGCTGGATGAGCTTCCCGGTCAAAGTGCTGGACATGGTGCAGCCCTCCGCTACAGAGGCTGTACTCTCGCTGCCTTCAGAGCCGCAGGTGATATACTACAGCTCGACATTCACACAAATCCCCAGTGTCCCCATCGACGATGTGCTCCAGGGAAACATGTATGATTCATTTTTCAAAGATGCGATCGTTCTCGTGGGGTATGTCAACGAAGGCGGACTGTTTTTTCTCGATGATACGCATAAGACACCGATGGGGAAGAAAGTCGGCATTGAAGGTCCCGACATGCCGGGTGTCCTGATTCATGCCAATGTCATTGACATGCTGCTCAAGCACCGTTTCATTCATCCCGTGGCTCCATGGGTAGACTGGCTGTTGACCTTCCTGCTCTCATATATCAGTATCGCCCTGTACCGCATCCTGCGCACCAAGCCACCGGGTCGCTTTGGCGTTGCGGTCTTGATCACGACGGTACTGTTTACCGAAGCGGTGATCGTCTTTTTCCTGCCGCTTATCGCGTTTTTCTACTTCGATCTGAAGATCAGTTACAACCTCATGGCGACTGCCGTACTGCTGTTTATCCCGGCTAATGCGTTTACGACGTGGCTGCGTTTTCGCATTCGGGAATACAGTACACGGCGCGCGCTGTGCCACACGGCAAATCCGCTGTCCGAAGTCATGTGTGTCGCTTTTGAAGACAACGAGCCATTCATCGCACACACGCGGCTGCTGCATGCAGCGGAGGTGTTGCCGGTGTTCGCACATGCCGTTTGTCTCGCAGAAGCCGAAGCACGTGAGGATTGGAAACCGTCCGCATTGCATTCCAGGCTCGATGACTGGCAGCAGCGCATCCCGGAGCTATCGGCACGTTTGCAGGCAGATACCGACATGGCGCGGGAACTGCGACATTTCCTGCTCTTTCTCGATGGAAAGAAAGAGGAACGTATGCGGGAAAGTGCAGTGAAGGAGGCCTTTCTTTCCACTGAGCTGCAGACATTCAATGAATTCGTAGTGTTCGACGAATGGGAACTGCTGCTGCCACGCGTACGCATGCTCTGGGAGCAGCTGCTTCGTAGTTACCTGGATGTGCCGCTGTTCACGGTTGATGATAATGGGCGCTCTCATGGACTCGGTACACTCACCCTGTCCCCGGAGGAAGAGGGCATTTTTCGGGAACTCCGTGCCGGTGTCTATCGTAAAGGAACACATCAATCGCATCCAGTCCGTCTTTCACCGCTCTGTGTCCACGCGGAATGCAAACTTCACAGAAAAAACGAGCTCTTTGTTCTGGGCGGATTGATGCGAAAACAGCACGGATTGCAGCCTTATCCCGCGTATTTCGGTGTCGGTCCCAACTGCGAACCCGTTTTGTCCCGGTCGACTGTAGTCGAAATCCTGGATTTTTATGCAGAAACTGCATAATTCCATTATGAGGAGAGCAATTATGCAGAAACTGCATATCGGGATTTGATGAAATGAAGAAGACGAGCTTCCACGGAACTTGACGTACACTGCTTGGAGAGAATAGAATGAAACGTTTGAGAATTAGTCTGATACTTGTTGCAGCACTGTTGTTCGTGCAGCATGCGATGGCACAGGATTCCTTTCTCGTGATGAGCGTGAAAGGAGATGTGACGTTCAAGAAAGGTGGGAAAGGTGAATGGAGCAAGGTGCGCGTCGGTGATGTGCTGGGGAAGAGTGACAGGGTACGCACTGCCTACGCGAGTTATGTCAAGCTGATGATGGACCAGACCCGGCTGGTCAGTATTGATGCGCATGAGGAACGGGTTTTGAAGGATTTCAAAGCCATCAAGGGTAGAAATGCCGGCGAAATGGCAACGGGATCCATCATGCAGTACGCGGCCCGGCAGATGAAGAAATCCCGTGACAAAAAGGATGCTCCGGTGTATGGCGCCGTACGTGGCAATCTCGATGTATTTTCTGCAGTATTTCCCAAATACGCTGTCATGACCCCTGAGCCTCTGTTTCAGTGGGTGGATGCTGAAGATGCAAAGCAGTACGAGTTCATTCTGCTTGATGATGCGTTCAATATTATCGCGCGCTCACGTTTTGGGGACGACCGCTTTCGCTACATGCCGTCTGAGCTTCCTCCCCTCGAACCCGAGAAACACTACCACTGGCGTATTACCCGTCTGAGTGATGGTATGGAAAGCGATATCCAGAGTTTTCGCATCCTCGCAAAAGACACCGTGGCGGCAATCAACCAGGAACTGAAGAATCTCGATACCGAGCTCAACTCCATGGGAGCAGACGAGGTCACACTTCATCTGATTCGCGGCATCTATTTTGAGCAGCGCGGACTCTACACCGATGCGTTTCTTGAGTACAAGGAGACCATTCGCCTCGCGCCAGAGGTGCAGGAGTATCGCGAAATCATGCGAAATCTCCTGTTCACCATGAAACTGTACTCCGAGGAAGACTATCTCCTCGATTGAGCAGTCTCCCCCGGGATGCTGCAGTAGCAGAGCATGCACCACCGCCTTTCTGTTTGTACACAGGAAGGCGGTGTGTTGTTGGGGGGCAGGGGAGAATGGAGCTATCTTGCTGTTGTCATTACGCTTACAGATGCTTACATTTCTTTCTCACAGAACCGCGTAACCCCCATGGCCATCTGTCTTTTCGAAGACGTTTCTATTTCAACACTGCTGCCGCTGACACACGTCAATCCTGATTTTGATCTTCGCAGCGGGATATTCACGTTGCGTGAGAGAATCGCAAAGTACTTCGGGAATGAAGAACTTCGCCTGTTCACCCGTATGGGCCTGCGGGCGGTGATGGAGGAACGGAGCGGTCTGCCGGTGAATGCGAAAACAGATGCGGATCTCTATATCAGTGGCTCCGCCATCCTGCGCCCCGCTCTTGTCACGCGCATTGAAAAACATCGTGACAAAGACAGGCTCTTCGTTCACGGGCAACGGCTGGTTGCTGCAACCGTGGTAAGTGATGCACTGCGGGAAAAGCTGCACGCATGGCTCACATCCGGCCTGCTGCGTGAAGAACTCGCGCATGATTCCGGTACGCTGCCGGCACTCGATACTTTCGATACGGTGACGGAGGACGTGGAGGAAGCGCCGTTTACCTGGCCCTGGGATCTGCTACTCAATAATGTTGCGTTGCTCAGGGACGATGCTGCGCTCTTTCCGATCGGAAGCGTCGACAGTTCGGCCCGGGTCGCAGCATCGGCGGAGCTGGTTGAAGCCGGCAGCATCTGCATTTCACGAGGTGCGAACATCGGTGCGGGAGTCATTCTTGATGCCAGTGACGGTCCCATTGTCATAGATGAAGACGCAGTGATCATGCCGCAGGCGCTGATTATGGGTCCCGCCTACATCGGCGCGGGCAGCCGCATCAAGGCCGGCGCCAAGATATATGAAGGCAGCAGTATCGGTCCGGTCTGCAAGGTTGGCGGCGAAGTTGAGGAATGCATTTTCCATTCGTACGCAAATAAGCAGCACGATGGATTCGTCGGTCATTCCTACTTCGCGCAATGGACGAACCTCGGGGCCGACACGAATACCAGCGATCTGAAGAATAATTATTCTCGCATACGTGCGACGCTGGAAGGAGAGTCCCGCGATACTGGATTGACTTTTCTCGGCACGATCATGGCAGATCACAGCAAGTGCGGGATCAACACCATGCTCAACACCGGTACCGTTGCCGGCGTCGGCTGTAACATTTTCGGTGGTGGTTTCCCACCCAAGTTCCTTCCCAGTTTCAGCTGGGGGGGAGCGGAAGGACTGCAGGAATACGAATTCGCCCGCTTTGCAGAAACCGCGGCAGTCGTTATGCAGCGCCGTAACATCTCGATGACCGAAGCAGAAACCAGGCTGCTCCGCGACGTATTCGTTCGCACCTCCGGTCAGCGCAGTTCAGCACCATAAACCCAGAGCGATATAGTACCTATGACGAACGATTCACATTCCCTGCCCCCACTTTACACGGGGGTGCGCGGCATCGCCGTGAAAATCCTTACGCGGGTTGAGCGTACGGATGCCTATCTGGACAAACTGCTGGATATCGAACTGGAAACCGGCGATCTCAATCCCCCGGACAAACGTCTGCTCAACGAACTCGTGCACGGTGTGCTGCGCAATCAGTCGAAGCTCGACTGGGTGCTTACGGGTTTCTATCACGGACAGTATTCGAAAGTCGCACCGAACGTGCGCAATGCTCTGCGTGTGGCTCTGTACCAGATCCTCTTTCTCACGCGCATTCCGCATCATGCGGCAGTGAATGAGGCGGTTGAATTCGTGAAGAAATACCGTGGCCAGCGCCTGGCAGATACGATGAACGGACTTCTTCGGAACATCGCCCGGAATGTAGAGAACATCCGCTATCCGCTGGCGACAAACGACGAGGTACAGTATCTCTCCGTTGTTCATTCGCATCCATCCTGGATCGTCAAGCGGTGGCATGCACGCTACGGGTTCGAGGAAACGGAATCACTGTGCAAGGCAAACAACATGCGGCCGTTCCTCACTTTGCGCCCGAACCGTCTGAAGACGAACTACAAGGAGTTCGTCAACGAGTTGGTGGAAGTCGGTATTGACTACCGTCGCTGTTTCTACATGCGTGATTATGTGACCGTCCGTAATCTCCCCAATATCCGCCACGCGCGGCTGTTCACGGAAGGACTGTTCAGCATTCAGGATGAGAGTGCCGGACTTGTTGGGACGCTTCTGGATCCGAAGCCGGGAGAGACCGTCATAGACCTTTGCTCTGCTCCCGGAGGCAAAGCACTGCATGCCGCGGAGAATATGCAGAACAATGGACGCATCATTGCTGTCGATCGTTATGATGTGCGCCTGAACCTCGTCAAGCAGTATGCCGAACGCATCGGTGTTGGAATTCTTGAGACAGTGGAAGGAGATGCCACGACGATCGAGCTTGAACCTGCGGACAAGGTTCTGGTCGATGCTCCATGCTCCGGTCTCGGGACGCTCAGCAAAAAGCCGGATATCAAGTGGAAACGTGATTCCGACGATATCGTCAACCTGACGAAGACGCAATCGGCCATTCTCGACAACGCGGCGAAACTCGTCAAGCCCGGTGGCGTGCTCGTCTATAGTACCTGCACCGTCGAACCGCAGGAGAATCACGAGATCGTCCGCGCGTTCCTCAAGGCGCACCCTGAATTCTCCCTCGTGCATGCCGCGGAATTTGTCCCCAACAGGGTTGTCGATCGCGACGGTTTCCTTGCCACCTATCCGCACAAGCACCGCATGGACGGCGCGTTCGGCGCCCGCATGGTGAAGCGCAGCGATCAGGAATCGCCCAGCGAATAAAGTCTTTTCTCTGCCAGGCAAACAAAAAGCGCATCCTTTTCGGGGATGCGCTTTTTGCAAATGCAGATCAATGCACGGTCAGTCGGACGCCTTCTCAGTCCCGTGCCCGTTCTCACCGAAATGCGGAGGGATGGCTTTCTCCCGGATGATGTACTCGAGTTCCTCGCCTTCGAGTCCCTCCTGGATAATGAGGGCTTCGGCAATCAAGTCGAGCGTGGCACGATCACGGGTCAGCAGCTCACGTGCGCGGTCATAGGCTTCCTTGATCATTCTGCGCGTTTCCCCGTCGACGAGCTGCAGCGTCTCCTCACTGAAATTGCGCTGCGAAAAGGGATTGTCGTTGATATATGATTCGTTGCCGTCCATCAGCGACATATGGCCGAGACGTTCGCTCATCCCGTATCGTGCGACCATGTTGCGTGCCAGTGTCGTGGCGTGCATGAGATCGTTTTCCGCACCCGTACTGATCGTGCCGAACACGATATCTTCTGCTGCGCGACCGCCGAAAAGTACGGCAAGGCGTGAGAGCAGATAATCCTCTGTATAGTTATGTCGTTCGTCAAGCGGGGTCTGCATCGTAACGCCGAGAGCGCGTCCCCGTGGCACGATGGAAACCTTGGTGACGGGATCGGAGCCAGGGGTGAGCTTCGCGATCAGCGCATGGCCACCTTCATGATAGGCCGTCCGTCGTTTCTCTTCATCACTGAGGATGATACTCGAACGCACGTGTCCCAGAATGATGGTGTCGAGTGCGTTCATGAAATCTTCCTTCTCAACTTGGTCCTTCCGCTTCTTTGATGCCAGGATGGCCGCCTCGTTGACAAGGTTTTTCAGGTCTGCCCCGGAATTGCCCGGAGTGCTGCGGGCGATATCTTTCAGATTGATATCCTCGGACAGAGGCACTTTGCGTGTATGCACACCGAGTATCTGCTCGCGCTCCTGCAGGTTGGGGAGGTCAACGGTGATGCGGCGATCGAAGCGTCCGGGACGCAGCAGGGCGGGATCGAGCACATCGGGCTGGTTGGTTGCCGCCATGACGATGACATCCTCATTCGGTTCGAAGCCGTCCATTTCCGAGAGCATCTGGTTCAGTGTCTGTTCCATCTCGCTGGCACCGCCGCCATAAAATCCCTGTATGCCCCCACGGCGGCGACCGATGCTGTCGATCTCATCGACGAAGATGATGCACGGTGCGTTTTTCTTCGCCGTGGCGAAAAGGTCGCGAACGCGGCTGGCCCCGACGCCGACGAGCATCTCGAGGAAGGCGGAACCGGAGACATGATAAAACGGCACTCCGGCCTCACCTGCAACGGCGCGGGCAAGCAGCGTTTTCCCTGTACCCGGGGGACCTACAAGCAGCACGCCTTTCGGTGCACGTCCGCCGAGACGATGGAAATCCTGCGGCCGCCGCAGAAAATGGATGATTTCGTACAGCGCTTCTTTCTGCTCTTTTGCGCCGGCAACATCATCAAACGTCGTTTTGACTTTTTCCTTGGTGTAGGATTGCGCGTTCATTTTACCCATCGACAACAGTCCGCCGGCTCCACCGCCTCCGCCGCGGAGGCGTGAGCTCATGAACATGAAAAAACCGAGCATGATGACGATTGGGAGGATGAACCAGATGATCGTTGTCCATACGCCACTGTTGTCCTGCACCGCGACGACGGTCACATCGTGCTCATCGAGCAATTTCATAAGATTGTCATCAGGGATGGACGTGGGAATAACCACAGTGTATGCAGGGGTGGTGGTGTTTTCCTTCTTGTCGCCCTTGTTTTCCTTGTACGCGGCCAATACTCCCTGATCGATTTCCACTTTTGCAATCTTGCCGCTGGCCACAAGTTCCTTGAACCGACTGTACGGCAGTGTCGAACCCTGCTGCGACCAGTTCCAGAAAAATTGCAGGCCGAAAATGAGGATGAGGGCGATGAGGAACCAGCGATACATGTTCATTCCCTTCATCGGGAACTGTGGTCCCTGTTGTTCCTGCTGTTCGCGTTGCTGCTTCTCTTTGCTCATGCTGTACTCTTGTTCTCATACATACAGCCGGGTCGTGTTGCCCCGGCACTCCCGTCCCCATGATGCAACACCAAAACGTGCCAGGAAATTTCCTCGAAAGAATTATTCCGGTGTGGTCTTGCGGAATTGCACCGTGAGTGGAACCCCTTTGAATGTCCAGATTCCGCGAATCTGCCGTGTTACGAAGCGCCTGTAGCTCTCCGGGATGTATTTCGGCTCGTTGGCAAACAGCACGATGACAGGGGGAGATTCACGGACCTGCGTGGCGTAGCGGATTTTTACCTGCTTCCCGGTTGGTGTTGCCGGGGGAGGTGTCGCCCGGAGGATCTCCAGAATGCGATCATTCAGCTCTGAGGTTGGGATGCGCTTGTTGCGTTCCTCGTAAACCTCGAGGCAGAGGTCCAAAGCTTTGAACACGCGCTGCTGCGTCATTGCGGAAACGAAAATCACCGGGATGTAATCGAACATCTTCACACGGGCATAGATGTCTTTCGTGATCAGATCGGCGGTGCGGTGATCCTTTTCCACCAGGTCCCATTTGTTGACCACGATGACGACACCCTTGTTGAAGCGGACGGCTTCGCTCAGAACGTCAATGTCCTGATGCGTCATTCCTTCCGACCCATCGAGCAGACAGAGGGCGACATCGCAGCGTTGAATGCTTTTGATGGTACGCAGGGTGGAGAAAAACTCCACGTTCTCCCGCACCTTGCTCTTCCGGCGCAGTCCGGCCGTATCGACAAGTGTGATGCGCTTCCCCTTGTAGTCAAGTCGGGAATCGATCGCATCGCGCGTGGTACCCGGCACGTCGGTTACAATGGAGCGTTCCCTGCCGAGCAGAGCGTTGGTGATGGACGATTTCCCGACATTGGGCCGCCCGATGATGGCGAGCTGAAGATGTTCCTCCTCCTCCTCCTCAACGGGAGGAGGGAAGCCCTCGACAATGATGTCGAGCAGATCGCCCGTGCTGCGTCCGCTGATCGCGCTCACGGACTGCGGGTCTCCCAATCCGAGGGAATAAAACTCAGTATGATTCAGCGCGTACTTCTGACTGTCAATCTTATTGACTGCGAGGACGACTTTCTTGTTGCTCTTGCGAAGCATGTTCGCCAGTTCCATGTCGATGGGATACAGCCCTTCCTGTCCATCGACGAGAAATACAATCACGGCGGCTTCCTCGATGGAGATGCGCACCTGCTCACGGATGGCACGCTCGAATACATCGTCTGATTCGGGAACATACCCACCGGTATCAATCAGAATGAAATCGCGTCCCGCCCAGTCGGATTCGCCATAGTGGCGGTCACGCGTTACGCCCGGCTGGTCCATGACAATGGCCTTGCGTCCCCCGATGATGCGGTTGAAGAGGGTGGACTTCCCGACATTCGGGCGTCCCACGATGGCCACAATGGGTTTGTTCATCTGCTTGGCTCCGTAAAAACATAGGACAGGGTTGCTGTCCTACGAATGATCACCGGGGAAATCCCGATGTAACCTATGCAACATACGATTTTCAATCGCACGAAGCACCTGGGGAGAGGTATTTCCACCTGGCGGCTGCCCTGTCAGGTGCCCTTGCGCTTCCGTGCGGTGACGATGCGAAATACGATATACACGACGGCAGCGAAGATGGCGATGGTAATCGCCTTGCTGATGGTCCAGAAGAGAATCTTCAGCGCGACGATAATGAGTACGATCAGTGCGACAATAAACAGGAGATCTTTCATGAGTGAGCCTCAGGAGCGAATCCAGCGAAAGATCTCCGTAAGGCCGGGGCGCTTGCCTGTGAGCAGAATGCCGGTTCGGAAGATCTTCGCTGCGATCCAGATGGTAAAGACAATTGCTGATATGAGGACGAGAAGGCTGAGCGCAATTTCCCAGGTCGGTGGCGATGTAATGGGCAGGCGCACGAACATCATCTGCGGTGTGATCAGGGGGATCATGGTGAGAACGACGAGCAGGGGAGAGTTCGGACTCTGTGTGGCCATCACCGCAATGACGATCGGCAGCATCAGCAGCATCGAGAGATATCCTGTCATTTGCTGCGCTTCCTGTTCGGTGGAGGCGAGACTGCCGAAGGCCACAAATATCCCGGCGTAGAAAAGGAAGCCGAGGAAGAAATACAGCATCATCAGCCAGAGATTGTCGAGCGGCAGGTTTGAGATATCCGCTGCCATCACGAGCGTGACCCCGATCGAGGTCCAGAACAGCACCTGCACAAGCGCCAGCATGCTGATGCCGACAATTTTTCCGAACATCAGGTCCATCGGAGAGCAGGAAGAAATGAGCACCTCCACGATTCGGTTGCTCTTTTCCTCGACCATGCTGCGGACAAGCATCTGTCCCGACGAAAGGATCATGATGAGCATGAAAATCAGGAAGACGTACGAGAGGCCGAACGATTCAAGGAAACCGGATTCCTCCTCGCCTTTTTCAGAAATTCGTACGGTTCGCATGTCGGTGGATTCGCTCAGTTCGCGTACGCGATCGGGATCGAGTCCGGCATGCGCAATCTTGTACTCGGAGACAATTGTGCTGATGCGCCGTTCCAGCCTTCTTATGCCTTCGATGTCGGAAACGTTCATCGATCGATACTCGATACTGTGCGAATCGGTGACGTCCTCCGGGATCAGAATGGCCGCAACAAGACTTTCACGTAGGAGTGCGCTGTCGAGGTCGGCCTTCACGCCCTGCAGGCTGCGGCCTGCGGCTTCAACGCGCTCGAGCTCGTAGCGCGGTTTCCCGTTGTTGAGTTTTGGCGAATCGGCCAGCGAGGCGGCCAGCGTGTCGTAGACGATGCCGCTCATATCATATACTGCAATACGCTGGGGTTCTTCGTGCTCCAGCGAATCTTTGAGCAGAGCTGGCCCCGCGGCGAAGAGCACCATGATGCCAGGAGTGAGAAACAGTCCGATCAGAAAACTTTTCGTCTTTACACGCTCGATGAATTCCCATCTGGCAACGCGCAGTGCCTTGCTGGTGAGTCTCATTTCCCATCCTCCTGTCGGTCTCCATTGCCCCCCTGCTCAGCTTCCTTTTTGAATCTCTGGAAACGGATGAAGGAGTAACCGGCGGCGGCGACAGCAAGGAGCACGAACACCCCTTTCATCGGCTCGAAGCCATTGCGAAAATCGAGCATGATAACGACGGCGACGGTGAGGAAAATCAGCATGTTTAAAAACTGTCTGCGCACACGGGGCTCCTTTGTTTTCAGTCGCGGAGGAGGGGGGACATGAGTATCGGACGCGGGCCGGACCGGGTCATCCTGCTGCGCTGCCACCTGCAGAAATATTGCGTGAAGCGAAGGCTCGATGCGGGCGATGCGGTGAATATCCGCATGCGGGAGGAGAGCGCTGATGATGTCGTTCGTGCGCACGCCTTCGTCGAGTTCCAGTTCAGCGTAATTGCGTGCGCGATCCGTAATACGTACACCGTCGAGCTGCTGGAGGACGCCGGCGTCACCGGTGTATTCAACATGGACGGCATTCCTTCCATGCACGCGCTTGATCTCGGCAGGGGTTCCATGAAGCACTGTGGTGCCATGATTGATCATCAGCAGTTCGTCGCAGAGCTTCTCCGCCTGTTCCATCTGATGCGTGGAGAAAATGATGGCGCGATTTTCCTCACGAAGCTTCAGCAGGGCCTCTTTCATCAGCTCCTGGTTGACCGGGTCGAGACCCGCAAACAGCTCATCGAGCACGAGCAGGCGGGGCTGATGCAGGATGGATATGATGAACTGCACTTTCTGTTGATTGCCTTTCGACAGTTCCTCGACGTTGCGTTTTTCGTATGGAAGCAGGGAGAAATGCTCGAGCATGGGACGCGCCGCTTCGCGTGCTTCAGCCTGCGACATCCCCTTGAGGGAACCGAAGTACGAAATGACATTGAGAAGTTTGTTTTTCCGGTACAGCCCCCGCTCCTCCGGCAGATAGCCGACCATGTTTTTCATCTCTTCACGCATCACCGTACCGTCGAGAAGCACCTGGCCGCGGTCAGGCTGAATAATATCCATGATCATGCGAATCGTCGTAGATTTCCCTGCACCGTTCGGTCCGATAAGACCGAATATCTGTCCCGGGCGGACCTCAAACGACACGTCATCCACAGCGGTGACGCTTGAAAATTCCTTGTGGAGATGCGATACCTGAAGCATGAAGTTCCCAGTTGTTGTCACTATTGCAGGATGCGAGATGTAATCCGTGCTGTGCTATACGCAAACCGCACGGCGGAGTTGCGTTGCGTTAAACCGTAACCTGTTACCCTTCCGCACGGAGAACGCCACGTGCCCAGAACAGCACCCGCTCGCGAAAGGCTGTTTCCCTTTCGAGCAGGAGAGTGCTGTCCGCAGGAAGCGGCGTTGCGTTTTCAAAATTCTCCATAGCACGCGCTATGATATTCTCTGCTGTATCGGTCTGGAACACGTCGCGCCTGATCTCATCAAAGCCTTCGTATGGCCTGGCGTACCAGAGGACATGTTTTCGGATGCGGGGGAGAGCGCGTACCTCGCCGAATTCCCTCAGCAGGTGCTCGAGATGCCTGCGCACGACGCTGACCAGCTCGTTGTTGGGAGGTGGAGCCTCGTGCACGGTATTGCGCTGCTGCAGGTTGATGTCGCGAAAGATCCATGGCGTGCCCAGGCTTCCGCGCGCCACCATGACGGCGTCCACTCCGGTTTCCTCCATCATGCGAAAGGCGTCATCGGCGGAAAATATATCGCCATTGCCCACCACGGGAATGGATGCCACCGAGGCCGCGAGGCTGAGCATCTCCCAGTTCGCCGCTTCGCTGTATTCCGCGTTGCGTTCGCGTGCGTGTATTGTGATAAAGGATGCGCCGCTGTCTTCGGCGGCGCGGACGATGCTCCGTACATCGGTCTGGGCTTGCAGCCCCTTCATCCGTACTTTCACTGTCACAGGAATATCCGTTGCACGAACACTCGCTTCTATGACCGCGGCGAAGCGGGGGAGGTCATCGAGCAGCTGCGCGCCGGCGCCGGCTTCACAGATGCGTTCGTTCGGACACCCGCAATTGATGTCGAAGAGGTCGGGCTGCATCGGCTGCAGCAGCCGCAGCGCGGCTCTGGCAAGTTCAGGATCCGCGGCCACAAGTTGCAGTGCCACGGGATGTTCATCCCCGGGAAAGACTGCGTTGCGGTAGCTCTGCGAAGAGGAGTTCACGATGCCTGCCGCGCTGACCATCTCGGTATAGGTAAGCGCAGCTCCGAACGTCCTGCAGATGGACCGAAAAGGGATATCCGTAACGGCCAGCATCGGCGCCAGCAGTGCTTTCCCTTTGATAATATTAGAGATATGGTCCATTCTCTGCATCCTGCAAAATACGCTCCCCGGCAAATACTGGGCAAGCGTATCTGTTTTTCCTGCAGCGAGGGAAGACTATCGCCACCCAGAGACGTTGCGCGGCTATTTTTTCCCGTCGATGCGCGTCCATGTCTGGCTGCGGCCGATAAAGCTGAAACCGATGTATCCGCGCACATCCAGTGTATTGCCGTCTTCGGAAAGTGTCAGCTCGCAGGAATAGGTCTTCCCGTTTTTCGGGTCATAGATCTCACCATCCTCCCAGACATTATCCTCATCGTATTCAAACCCGTGGAGCAGTACGAGTCCCATGATCGGCTTGCTGCGCAGGTTCTCTTCGGGATTTTCCTTGTCCAGTTTCGGATTTCCCCGGGCATCATTTGGTTCTTTCAACCAGACGATTTTCCCATGATATTTCCCGGCTTTGTTGTAAATTTTGATCTTGGCCTTCCCATCCTGCACCAGCCAGGTGCCAACGATGCCATCCGCTTCATTTGACTGCGCGTGCATGTCCGCAGTACATGCCATCAGAAAGAGGATAAGAAGGAAAAATCTGCGTATCATGGCTGATCCTGGCTAGTGGAAGATGGAAAAATATAGCAAAAAGGATTTTTTTCGCACAGTATTATCGCTTTTCTCTTGACCTGAATTAAAATTTGCCGTATGTTCTATTTAGATTTTATCTAAATAAATTATGAAAAAGACAGATCCCAGAGAGTTTTTCACACAGTATCTTCGACGCAACAAGTACCGCGTCACACCGGAACGTTTTGAAATTCTGGATGCGGTACTCGAGTGCAACGGTCATTTCGACGCGGATGAGCTCTTTCTCAAAATGAAATCGCTCGGAAGCAAAGTATCCCGTGCCACGGTATACAACACGCTCGACAAGCTGACCGAGTGCGGCATTGTTTCACGTTACCGTTTTGGTGAGCGTCTCGCACGCTACGAGATCATGTTCGGTAACGAGCATCATCATCACGTCATCTGCAGATCCTGCGGTACGATCGAGGAATTCGTGGACAAGCGCGTTGAGCGTCTCGCGAGAGATGCCGCACGTTCGTTGAATTACCAGTTCCAGGATGCCGTCCTTCACATTTACGGACTCTGTGAAAAGTGCAGGAAGACGAAAGATGACTGACATGAAATTAAGTGCCCTTGGCAAGGGCGGCCGCGCGAGAATCGCACAGCTCCCTGCCGGGGAGATGCGCTCACGTTTTATCCGTATCGGACTCATGGAAGGTGCCGTGGTATCCTGTCTCGAGAAACTCCCCGGGGGAACCATCGTTCTTGTCTTTCACCATCAGGAAGTGGCACTGAGCGGTGAACTCGCCTCGACGATTGAGGTGAGTCCACTCTGAACTGCCGGAAAGCGATCCCGCTGTTATGGATGAAGTGACGACCACACACAGACCGCATAAGCATCTCCGTACGGAACCCCTTCCGACCGATCCTCTTAAACCGCGTATCGTGCTCGTTGGAAATCCGAACGTCGGAAAATCCGTAGTATTCAACTATCTGAGTGGACTCTACGTTGACGTTTCGAATTTTCCGGGTACGACTGTCGAAGTATCCAAAGCCAGCTACCTGAATTATGAGCTTTTCGATACGCCGGGCATTTACGGCGTGTCGTCCTTCAACGACGAGGAGCGCGTCGCCCGCGATATCATCCTCAATGGTGACATTATCATCAATATCGTGGATGCGGTACATCTTGAGCGCGACCTGTTCCTGACGCAGCAGCTCATCGATATGGGAAAGCGTGTCGGCGTGGTCGTGAACCTGCTCGATGAAGCCCGGCGGCAGAAAATCGCCGTTGATCTCGAGCGGCTCGAGGCGGATCTCGGTGTGCCGGTGATCGGAACGGTCGCCGTGAAGAACAAGGGCCTTGACGCCGTGCATGAACTGGTCGTTCGTGCCCGGGAAGGCTCGCAGAACCGCAAGCTGCACGCGCAGTTGCACGAAGCGCTCAGCACGGTCGGCTCGCAGGGCGAGGCGCTGTTGCTTCTCGAAGGCGATGAGGTGATCGCGGAGCGTCATGGCGTGCCGCCTGCTGATATCAGCGAACGCGAGGCCATTTACATTGACAGACGAAATCGTGTCAACAGGATACTGCAACACGCGGTGTCGGATCGCGAAACCGGAAAACGCCTTGCCGTTATGCTGGGACGCTGGTCGGTGAGTCCATGGTTCGGGTTTCCCATTCTTGCCGTGGTGCTGTACCTCGTATACCTGTTTGTAGGTGTACTTGTCGCGCAGGACCTGGTTGAACTTACCGAGGGACGAATTGGAAAAGGCATCGTCGAATTCCACATGAAATCGTGGGTGGCCGAACATGCGGCCACGACAGTGACTGTCGACGTTCTTGACGCGGAAGGAGAAGTGGCGGAGAGCAGGTCTTTCCGTTTTGATGAAGGATTGCGGGGGAACCCGGCACTGTGGAAGGAGGCGCGTGCACTGCCGGGAGATCGGGACGCGGAATATCATTTTTCCTTCGATAATCCCTGGCTCGTCATCATGTTTGGTGAATTCGGAGCAGTGTCGATGACACTGACATATCTGCTGTTCCTGCTTCTGCCGCTTGTACTGGGCTTCTACTTCGCCCTGAGCGTGCTGGAGGACAGCGGGTATCTGCCGCGTCTTGCCACACTGGTGGATCGGGCATTGCGTTTTGTCGGACTCAACGGCCGGGCAGTCATCCCCCTTATCCTGGGTTTTGGCTGCGTGACCATGGCAACCATCACGACGCGCCTGCTCGGGACGCAGCGGGAAAAGACCATCGCCACCACCATCCTTCAGCTCGCCATCCCATGTTCCGCACAGCTCGGTGTGATCGCCGCTTTGCTGGCAACTGCGGGACCTCTTGCGACCGTTATCTACACAGCCGTCATCTTCAGTTTCCTGGTCGCTGTTGGTACGGTCATGCACCGCGCATTGCCCGGCGAGACATCACCCCTTCTCATTGACCTGCCGCATATGCGCTTGCCGCAGCTGAACAACGTCACCAAGAAAACCCTGTTCAAGACCTGGTTTTTCATGAAGGAAGCCAGCCCATGGTTCTTTATCGGCGCGCTCGTCGTAAGTGTGCTGCAGGTTACCGGTGCGCTTTCCGTGATCATGGATGCACTGCAGCCACTGGTGGTTGACTGGCTGCAGCTCCCCCGTGAGGCTGCGACGGCATTCGTCATGGGACTGGTGCGCAGGGACTTTGGCGCCGCCGGACTTTACCACCTCGACCTTTCTGCCTTTCAGATTGTTGCCGCATTGATTACCATTACACTGTTCGTGCCCTGTGTCGCCTCGCTTATGGTGATGCTCAAGGAGCGTGGACTGCGTGAAGGCATGCTCATCTGGGTGGGCAGCCTCGTGCTTGCGCTCTTTATCGGTGGTGTGGTCTCACAGGTACTGATCTGACAGTTTCGCCGCCAGAGGCGGCCGCCACATGTTCTGGGGATAATTATGCGACATATCGCAATGACAGCGCTGTTGCTTGTGATGTTCATGTCCGGCTGTGCGCATGCGCAGCAGGAAGAGCCACAGGTCGTTCAGCCACAGCGCTTCGATCCTGCCGTATTTCTCGGTTCCGTTCATATCAATCAGCGTTTCGGTCATGGGAATGTCCGTGTGCCTGGCAATATGCACATGGAGATGGTAGACAGTCTGTTTACCGGATCTTCCTGTATCGGGTTCAGCATGCGTCTGTCGCCTGACAGCGGGGATGGCTGGACGATGTGGCTCGACTATGACGTCGACCGCTACTATCGTCCCTTTCTCATGCGCGTTTTCGCACAGCGGCCCGTAGGGGAAAATGAGTCCGACGCGTTTCCGGAATACAGGGATTTCGTTGCAAAGGTGCAGAAGAGCAACCTCGGTGAGATGAAGGAAAAGGGAGAGAATGAAGTCGCCTGGCAGTGGATGCGCAGAACTGCATACGAACTTTCCATTCAGCGCGTGCAGAAAGAGGGCGGACAATGGCTCACGCTCTCGCTTGCACCGATGAGTCCGTGAGATAGTGATCGTCAAACCCTTGATCTGCGTTGAAATTTTGACCCGTGCTCACTAAGTTGCGGTCTCACACACTGGTGCTCCGTTCATGAGAAAAGGCCGTTATCACATTTTAATCGGGTCCTTCCTGGTCGCGGCGATGTTCTGGTTTTCCGTCACCATGGGAGGTTCATTCCGGACACGTCTCGACGTGCCGCTTTCCGTCAGCAATATGCCGAAAGGATTGGCGCTCGTAAAGCCGCTGCCCAGGGAGATCAACGTCCTGCTTGAAGCACGCGGCTGGCAGCTTCTGTGGCTGTCCGCCGGCAAGCAGCTGCGGTACGAGATCCCGGGTAGCAGACTGCGATCAGGAGTGATCCAGACCAACCGTTCACTGACCGAAAGCATGGTACTTCCCGTAGGTGTGAAAGCAATTCGTGCGTATCCGGAAACACTCTTCGTGCAGGTCGATCGCTTTGTCAAGAAAAAGGTCCCTCTGCATTTCCGTTCTCTGAGTGTTTCCTTCAAACCGGATTTTGGCCTGATGCGGGATATTGAGATTTCTCCGGATTCCATCGTCCTCGAGGGCGCGGAACGTGTGTTGCGCGGTATCACCTCCTGGCCCATTGCAGCTCGCAGTTATGAAGATCTCGCGTTGCCGGTGGCGGAGGAAGTTCCCGTGCTGGATTCCCTGCCCGGGGTGGTTCGACTGAGTACAGACAAAGTAAATCTGCACATCGCCACGGAACAGCTTGCGGATGTGAGCTTCGACGACATCCGTGTTGAAATCAAAGGGGTCCCGCCAGACAGGGAAGTGCTGCTCGGACAGCAGAGCATTACGGTGTCGGTGCGGGGTGGGGTGAATTATCTTTCCCTGATTTCGGCTGATGACTTCAGTGCAGAAATTTCATTCAGGGACATCGTGGCGGATACCTCCGGAACGATCATGCCAACGGTGCACTTCCCGGCGGGACTTCGGTTGCTGAAAACCGATCCTGAAGAAATCCGCTATACCATCCGTAAGTAATTCCTGGCAGGCAGGATACAAAAATGAGGGGCGATCATGACGATCGCCCCTCTGCGTTTCTGGTCGAAGATACGGCGTTGAACGTCAGTCGAGAAAATGGACAAACAGTCCGTCACGCAGTTTGGGCTCAAACCAGGTGGACTTCGGCGGCATGACTTTTCCGGCATCCGCGATGGCCATGAGTTCTTCGATGGACGTTGGGAACATGGAAATGGCCAGTTTCATTTCGCCTGAGTTCACACGACGCTCAAGCTCATCGAGGCCACGAATGCCCCCCACGAAATCGATGCGTTTGTCCGTGCGCGGATCCTGGATGCCGAGAATTGGACTGAGCACCTTATTCTGGAGGATGGCCACGTCGAGACGTTCGACGGGATCCGCCGTGTTGAGCAGTTCGTCATTGGCCCGCAGGTGATACCACTTGCTGTCCATATACAGCCCGAAGCTGCCCTTGGCTTCAGGACGAACCTGGGCGTCGGCGGGAGTGACGGTGAACAGTGTTCCGAGTTTTTCGAAGAACTGCTCCTCCGACAGACCGTTGAGATCCTTCACCACGCGGTTGTAATCCATAATACGGAGCTGACCTGCGGGGAAGTACACCGCGAGGAAGAAATTGTATTCTTCGTCGCCGCGATGCTCGGGATTGGCTTTCGCGCGCTCGCGTCCCACAATCGCCGCGGCAGCGGAACGGTGATGTCCGTCTGCGACGTAAAGATTGGGAATGGTTTCGAACAGCGAGGAGAGCCGTGCGACCGTATCCGCGTCGTTGATCACCCAGGTCTGGTGACGAATACCATCCGCCGCGACGTGGTCGGTGACGGGAGGCTGTGCGCGCACGCCGTCGACGATCGCATCGACATCCGGATTGTCGGGATACGTGAGGAAGATGGGACCGGTATGTGCATTCGTCACGCGGACGTGGTTGCAGCGATCCTCTTCCTTATCCTTGCGCGTGTATTCATGTTTCTTGATCGTGTCGTCCCAGTACTCTTCCACGGCGGCACAGCCGACGAGTCCGTACTGTGTATGCTCACCCATGGTCTGGGCGTAGAGATAGAGGCTCGGCGCAGCGTCCTCGACGAGGACCTCGTCGCTGATGAGCTTCTGGAGATTCTCTCGGCCTTTTTCATACACGGCGGCATCATGGATGTCGAGGGAGGGATCGAGATCGACTTCCGGTTTCCCGATATGCAGGAAGGAAAGGGGATGTCCCTTGACTTCCTCACGGGCTTCGTCGGAGTTGAGCACGTCATACGGTTTCGCGGCGACTTCCGCGGCGAGTTCGGGTTTGGGGCGATAGGCCTTGAAGGGTCGAAGCGTTGCCATGAATATTGTCTTTCCTTCTTTGCGTTATGATTTCAATGCATCGATGACACGTTCGGCGATTTCAATGCCGACACGGGCCTGTCCCTCAACGGTGGAGGCGCCGATATGCGGAGTCACGGAGACGTTTGCATGGTTGATGAGTGCGGTCTGTGCGTCCGTCACCGGTTCGTTTTCGTAGACGTCGATTCCCGCAGCGCGGACCTTGCCGCTGTTGAGGGCTTCGAGCAGGTCGCTTTCCGCAACGACGCCGCCACGCGCGCAGTTGACCAGCACGACACCATCCTTCATTTTTGCGAATTCAGCGGCGGTAATGGTCGGCCCCTCTTCCTTGATGAAGGGGATATGGAGGCTGATGTAATCAGCTGCTGCGAGCAGATCGTCTTTGCTCATCAGGGTCACGTCCATATCGGTTTCCTTTACAAAAGGATCATACGCGACGACATTCATCCCCAGTCCCAGGGCGCGTTTCGCGGTTTCGCGGCCGATATTGCCGAAACCGATGAGTCCGAGAGTCTTGCCCGTCAGTTCCATGCCTTTGCTGAAGGCCTTCTTCGGCCATTCGCCGTTGCGCATTTCGATATTGCTGGCAGGCAGGAAGCGGCTGACAGCGAACATGTGGGCGACAGCCAGCTCGGCGACGGAAATTGAAGATGCGCCCGGCGTGTTTACGACGGCAATGCCTTTCTCTTTGGCGTAGGCAACGTCGATATTGTCGAGCCCCACACCGCCACGGCCGATGACTTTCAGCTTGCTTCCGGCGTCAATGACATCCTGACGCACCTTGGTGGCGGAACGGACGAGGATGGCTTCATATTCACCGATCTGCTGCAACAGCTGATCGGGATCGAGTTTTTGCTGGACGACCTCATGTCCGGCATCCTGGAGCATTTTGGCTCCGGCTTCGGATATTCCGTCAGTGATCAGGATCTTCATAACGAACTCCGTATTCTGCGTTGTGATAAAGGATCGAATTGAAGCCGGGAAATCGGACTCCGCACCCTGTATGCAGAGGCGTTTCGGGTCCATTTCCCGACTGTCCAACTAAATTAGCGAAAAGGGAATGCAGGCACAAACATCGTCCTTTCTGCCTTGTACTCGGGGTAGACCGAAGCCGCGCAGTCCCTTACGGGAGTAGTGTATGGCGAATTCGGGAATTAGTTGTATGTTTGTGTTTAAGCCGCCGTGCGCGGCGCCAACTACGTAGCTTTCCGCACATTACATTCAGGAGTTTCACATGCCTATGCGTTCTCACAACTTCTTTGCCGGCCCGGCCGTCCTGCCTCTGCCCGTGATCGAAGCGGCACGCGACGCCGCATTCGATTTTGCCGGAATGGGTATGTCCATCATGGAGATCAGTCACCGTTCGAAGGAGTTCGACGCGGTCATTCAGAAAGCGCAGAGTGATACGCTGAAGATCATGGGACTGTCTGCGGACGACTACGCCGTGCTTTTCCTCGGCGGCGGTGCTAGTACGCAGTTTGCCATGGTTCCGATGAATTTCCTGCATGGCAAGGCCGACTACATCAACACCGGCGCATGGTCGAAGAAGGCCATCAAGGAAGCGAAGATGCTCGGTGCATGCAATGTCGCAGCCACGTCCGAGGATCAGAATTTCAACTATATCCCGAAAGAGATGCAGCTCACCGCGGATGCGGATTACGTGCATTACACCTCGAACAACACCATTTTCGGCACGGAGTTCAAGAGTATTCCGGATGTCGGAAACGTGCCGCTTGTCTGTGATATGTCTTCTGACATGCTCAGCCGCGAGATGGATTACAGCCGTTTCAACCTGATCTATGCCGGTGCACAGAAGAATCTGGGTCCTTCGGGCGTGACTCTCGTCATCGTGAAGAAGTCCTGGATTGAAGAGAAGGCAAAGGGAGACATCCCGACCATGATGCGCTACGGTACGCATGTGGATAAGGATTCCATGTTCAACACGCCGCCGGTGTTCCCGATTTTCGTGCTGGGGAAAACGCTCGAGTGGATCCTCGCGGAAGGCGGACTCGGTGCCATCCAGGAGCGCAACGAGAAGAAGGCAGCGCTCTTGTACGATCTCTTTGATGCGCACGCAGACTTTTACAAGGGTACTGTGGCCAATCCGGATGATCGCTCGCTCATGAACGTGACCTTCCGCCTCCCGAGCGAAGAACTCGAAGCGAAGTTCATTGCCGAAGCGAAGGAGCAGAAAATGTTTGGACTCAAGGGCCATCGCTCCGTTGGCGGCTGCCGCGCGTCCATTTACAACGCCTGTCCCGTCGACAGTGTCGAAGCCCTCGCCCGTTTCATGGAGCAATTCTACACCGCAAACAAATAGTCCTGCCACCGCTGGTGACAGGACGCGAGAGTACAGCTTTCGCTGCACGCAGGAACTCAAAAGCCCGATACGGTTGATCCGTATCGGGCTTTTTCGCGCATGAATCTCGCTACGCGAGACGCGTGTTCTTCCCCGCGTGCCGAAGGCACTCCCGCTTGCCGCAAGGCACTCCCGCGTGCCGCAGGCACTCCCGCGTGCCGAAGGCACTCCCGCGTGCCGCAAGGCACTCCCGCGTGCCGCAGGCACTCCCGCGTGCCGCAGGCACTCCCGCGTGCC
>JAHLLD010000017.1 GCA_020444325.1 bacterium | reverse complement strand
TGAGTCTGGAAATGATCGGCCGCGGGGCCATTGATATATCAGGGTATCCAGATTGTTACGCAATTACCAAAAGCAAGATAGCAGTCAGTAACGATGGGGGTATGTCCTGGCGCAGTGTTGTCGAGGCACCTAAGACACTGGATGCGCAAGGTATTATCCTCACTGGCGAGGGGGCAGTATTTCTGCATTACCAGGAGAGAGATTCACAGCGGTGGAAATTGCTGAAAAGTACGGATGCCGGTGCGCACTGGGATTCTATAGATGTGATCCAGTACGGTATGATGATCGGTAATATCGATCAAACAGGTAACAGTTTCGGATTGGGCTCCTTGGGGAATAAGTTTTTTATATCATCGACGGACGAATGGAGAACCTACTCAGTTGAGGGTGAGCTCTACGGTTATGCTGGTTACGGGATCTATTCAGATAACTATGACGTCGCATGGGTAACAACTCAATTCTCCATCCTTAAAACCACCAACGGCGGCATCAACTGGACGAACGTCACACCGTCCTTGCCGCAATCCCCACGCATCCTCTCCACTTGGCCACAGCCGGTGTCGCAGGGTGGGATGATGAATACCGAGCTCGAATGCACCCGGCCGGGACCCGTCCGCATCGAGCTCTATGATCTCCTTGGCCGTAGGAGGGCGGTGGTGTTGGATGCTGAGGTCACTGTCACCCGGCGAACCGTGCAATGGTCCACCATCGGACTCGAGCGCGGGGTGTACATGCTGCGCTTGGTGACGGGAAGCGGCGTTGCAAACACGAAGGTAATGGTGAAATGAGACTCCAAACGGCAATAGCGTCCGTGATGCTTCTACTGGTAGCCATCCCTGCTGTCGCCCAGCCCCTGAGCGTATCGATAGAATCCATCGATGCCTCACGGCTCCCACGCATGAAAATGGAGGCGGCGGTGCGGTGGAACGGTGCGCAGCTACTGTCGACGCAGGGACTCTCGCTCTCCGTGATCGAGAACGGACAGTCCATCCCCGCTGATATCTGGTGTCCCGACACGGCGACAGGCACGGCGGTGGCGCTGGTGCTGGATAACTCCGGTTCGATGACGGGAGTGGATTTCGACAGCCTGAAAACGGGTGCCCTCTCCGTTGTGCGCATGCTCGGTCTCGGAGACGAAGCCGCCATCTATCACTTTTCGAATGGCGGGGAGCGCGTGATTGATTTCACCGGGGATATCCCATCACTGGAAACAGCGATCGGTAATCTCTCGCTTGGAGCCAATACGCCCATCTATCACACCATGAGCATCGCCCTGCAGGATCTCGCCGCACATCCCGCTGCGAGAAAATTTCTGCTGGTGTTTACCGATGGAGTGGACAATGGTTCGTCGGAACGGCCTGAAGATGTGGCGGATGCGATCCTGGTGCAGAACATCACACTGTTCATGATCGGGTACGGCAGCAACATGATGAGCCAGGGAGTCATGGAGGACGTGGCGCGGCGATCAGGCGGCTATTATCAGCGCGTCTACGCTCCGGCGCAGCTCGCAGCACTGCTGCGCGAGATAGGCGAGGAGATACTCACACAGAACTGCGTGATCACCTGGGAAACGAACTGCACGGATAGTCTTCGTGCCCTGCATGTCACTGCCCAGTATCGAGGGGAAGTGGCTGAGGCGGATACGTTGTTCACATCGCCCTGGCGTCCGGATCAGCTGCACCTGCGCGTGTCCGGTCCTGCGCGTCTCACTCCCGGCCAGCGCGGTATTGTTTACGTGGATCTCGAACCCCGCGTCCCGCGAGAACTCCCGCTCTCATTCGAGTTCCTCCTGCGTACCGATCCGGAGCTGCTCGAACACACGGCGCTTACGCCGGTTACGCTTGGAACCATCACGCAGAACACCGCTGTCCAACTCATCGAGCTGCGGCCGGGCACATACCGCTTCCGTGCCGAATACGTCTATCCCGGACTTGAGACCGGACACCTCGTCGGCATCTCCATGCGTGCCCTTGCAGCGGCAAGCAGTCGTGTGGTGCATATCCAGATCGACAGTTTAACGCTCACGAGCGGGTGCCCCAACACGGTGACGCAGGACGGATTCGTGATGGAAATCTGTCAGTGCGAGGAGACGCTCATCGCGCATATCGACACGGTTGTAATCGCGCCGAGCGGAGAGGAGTTGGACGTGAACGTGTGCTGGGAATTCTTCGGCGGACAGCCGTCGCAGCTGCGCGGCGAAGTGCGTTATGACAGCAGTGTACTCGTATTCAGTGACGTCGTTTCGAGCGATGCCGGGTGGGATTTCCGCACCGAACTGTCGGAGCAGGGGATACTGCTGGTGGAGGGCGTGCCAGTGAATCCGAGTGGGACCCCCTGCATGGTGCTGCGCTTCCGTACGCCGATCACCAGGGATGTGCTTCGCGACCACGTGACCGTGCCGAAACTCACCGCGTACGCCCGCTGCTGCGAGGATGCCGATTCCCTTTTCTCGCGAGTGTACGTGGACGGCATCTGCAATCCTCTGCTTCGCAGACGTGATATCGTGAGTCTCTTTCCGCAGCCCGCATCGCAACAGGTGCAGCTCACCGGACAGCTGCAGAGCATCCGCAGCGCAGCACGAGGCAGACTCAGACTGTATGCCTCCGACGGCACGCTTGTCACGGAGAAGGCGGTCACGGTACGCGCTGACGGAAGCATCTCCGAGAGCCTTGATGTTTCCACTGTGCTGCCGGGGAGCTACACGGCTGTCATCTCCATCGGTGATCGTATTTTTGTAAAGCATCTGCTGCGTCTGTGAATCGCTCTGATCACGGATCCGGCAGTTGCGGTCGTGGACGTCCTGGTAGACGATGCAGTCGAGGGTGATGCCCATCGTTATTGCCGTTGTGTCAACGGAGATGTACATTATGTTCATGGATCGGAAACGTACCAGATTGTCACGCCTGTCAGACAGCCCTCCCGAGGATCGCGTACGCGGCACAGCGGAAGAGCGTATCAACCAGGTCTGGCTGCTCACGCTGGAACTCGCATCTCTGAACAAGGACTTCGATGCTGAACGAAGACTACAGAGACATGTTACGCATCTTGTCCGAAGAGAAGGTTGAATTCCTTCTCGTCGGCGCCTATGCTCTTGCAGTACACGGTTACCTGCGTGCAACGATGGATATTGACCTCTGGGTCATGCCATCCCCGCAGAACGCAGAGGCGGTGCTCACTGCGCTTCAACGTTTTGGAGCACCGCTGCACGAGGTCACACACCGCGATTTCGAAGAAGAAGGGACCGTCTTCCAGATCGGTATTGCCCCCCGGCGCATTGACATTCTAACATCGGTAACCGGCCTTGAATTCAACGAAGTGTACGCTCGCTCGACTGTCGTGAATGTCGATGGGATCGACGTGCACGTTCCTCCTGTTGAAGACTTGATTACGAATAAACGGTCCACAGGAAGGACAAGGGATCTGGCCGACGTCGAAGCCCTCGAAGCGATCAGGGATGCACAGACTGATATCTGATAGCACAATCGATATCGTTGATGAATTTCGATTCCCTCTGTTTTGCCGCACACCCGAAAATCCCGTATTTTCCACGGAAGTCTGAACAGTTCAAACACGAGCGAAGTGTTCAGAATATTTTTCTGAACAGTGGCTGCGGCTTCGCTAAGTCATTGATTTTATTACGCTCCCGTAGCTCAGGTGGATAGAGCATCTGCCTTCTAAGTGGAACGAACAGTTAAACTAATCGATCTGCCTGCAGGGATTTACGGCGATTCTGAACAGTTGAGCACTCAATTCGAGCCTGATTTCTGAACAAATTCTGGGAGATTTGTTCCGGAAATTCTGCACAGATCATGGAATTTTGTGGCAATAGGGAGGTCAAGCGCTTGCTCTTGCTGGAAGAGCCAATGCAGCTTGGCAGAGATGGAGATCGGAAAGCAGCCTGCTTTTCGGCGCACCTGACGAAAGGGAGATGGTTAGTCAAGATGGGCTGGTGAGGTCTTCGATGCGCGCATCTTGACAAACAAAATATACCTCTGTACCTTCTATTCATGAAATAACGCCGGTGTATTTCGTTATGGATGAGCCAGGTTCCTGATTGGCGTGTACTGACGTTTTTCTACGATACCTGGCGATGATATTGCGGCAGCACAGCCTGATCAGACGTATCACGCTTACGAAATCTGGGAAGAAGAGGTCGCCATGAACCTTCGCATCATTCTCTCGCTCGGGAGTCTCCCGATTCTTGCGTGCATTTTTTTTATAGTATTTATTTCTGTCCCAATTACTTCCCCGGCCCAGTCTCAGAATGCGGAGCGGATTCCAGTAACTTTCCCCGTCCTGTTCACGCGCAACGACGGACAATGGGATTCCTCGGTTCGCTATGCGGTATTGCACCAGGCGAGCCGCGTATCGCTGCGCGGCGATGGCATCGATATCAGCTTTCCGGATAGTCGTCCCCGTCGGATGCCTGAGCAAGAAACTGTCGGCATCGCACGCAATCGCGAATACATGCGATTTGTGCAGTCGGGACCTTCGATGGAGGTGGTTGGGGGTGAACGTACCGAATCACTGATGCATTTCTACTATGGGCTGTCGCGTGAAGGGGCAACGGAGAACGTTGCAACATTCAAGCAGGTTGTGTATGAAAACGTCTGGCCCGGGTGTGATGTCGTCTATGTCTCGGAAGGAGACAAACTGATCCAGCGCACCATATTGCGGCCCGGTGCGGATCCGGCCGATGTCAAATTCGAGGTGACACCAGGCACTGCGGAAGACTATCGCCGTACTCGCGTGCTGGGGGATTCACCGCGATCCGGGACGGATCCGGTGGTGCTTCAGCAGGGGAACGTCGTCTCGTTTTCATTCCTGCCCGGAATCCTGCATGACGCGATAGTCCTGGAAACGGAATTCAACACGTTCTTTGGAGACCCGCACGGTCAGACATCGCTCGCATGCGACGTTATGCCCGGTGGTTCCGTGTTGCTTTATGGCTACGGATTGGTTTCGTACGATGCAAAACCGGGGTTCATACCACCGCAGGACAGTACATGTGCTTTCAACAGTATCCAGGAGAACTTTTTTGCCGAATTCTCCTGTGACGGACGCTCGCTTCGGTTCTGCACGAATCTGATCGGTCATGCAAGGGCTGATGGGCTCATTCGAAATACAATCCAGATCTTCGTGGACGATACCAGCGGTTATTTTCTCCAGACGGCGCAGATGGATGACGACAAGTCTCTGAGCGAACATCCCACATGTGCCCTCCCACTTCGTCCACCGCTTATCGACGGGCGACCGGGCAGCGGAGAGAAATCTACATGGCTCGGCAAGCTAACGCGAGACGGGCATCTCACTATCAGTACCTACATCTCAGGAATCCTGTCGACGCGGGTGCTCCGCGCGCGCGACGGCGGAGTTCTGCTCAGCGGTTTCCAACAGAATGGAGTCGTGCCGCAACCGTTCCTGCATTATACCAAACAGCCGTTGGATGAGAGCGGCGGGATGCTGGTGAAACTCAATGCGCGCTGCGATTCGGTGCTGATCGGCGTGAACCTCGACTTTCTGGGCGACAGTCTCCACGTTGTTTCGATGGACGAACTCAGTGACGGCAGTGTAGTGATCGCCGGGGTCACAAACCGGGCACCGGTGACGCGAAACGCCTGGCAGCCGCAGCACGCAGGAATGATCGACCTGTATATCGCCCGGTTGACCCCGGGGATGGACTCGGTGCTCTGGGCGACGTTTCTCGGCGGGGAGAGCGATGAGTATCTGGCCGGCGCGGGGAAATGGTACTGCCGGTGGGGGGGAGGGCCGACCCTGCATCGGAGCTGGCGAATTCTGGACGGGGCTTTCGGTGCATCAACGAATCACTGCCTGGCGGTCGACGCGGATGATGGGATATGGGTAACCGGAACCACACTGTCGAGCTCGATGCGCGAGGTGCCGGGAAACGCGCCGAGAAACACACGGGGGGCGATGGACATGCTGCTCGCCCGGTTCGATCGCGACGGGCAGCCGACAATGGTCAAGACGTTCGGCGGCCTGACCGAGAGTGCGTGCGGGGGTGATGAGTGGGCGCTGAATCTGGAGATCCTCCCATGCGGGAATTGTCTCGTGACCGGGCTGAGCAGGACAGTGGATTTTCAGGAGGTGGGCGGCATGCCCTGGGACAGACGTGTGCAAGGGGTCAACAGATGCGATGTCAATATCCTGGCATCGTTCGACCGCGATGGAAACATGCTGTTTTCATCCTGGTACCCGGAGTTCGTGGTGCTGTCCCAGCGCTACGATCCTTCCGGTCATCTTGTCGGCGCTCCCCCAGCATTTCATCATCAGTTCGCGACAACATCTTCAGAATGGGATTATCGCGACGACTGGGCGTTCATGCGCACCTACAACGCGCTTCAACCCGCACTCGCCTCTCCTGGCCCCAGTCCTTACGACGCCATACTCACCCGGCAGTACCTGCCACTCTGCGGGGAGGATGCGATCAGTTGTGCGTTTACGGTGCCGGATACGATCCGGCGCGACAGTACGCGCGGGTATCTGAGTGACTCGTTCATACCACTCGACGTGACGATCACAAACCCGGATCCGACACGCGCGGTGTTCGATCTGCAGGCGGAGCTGCGGCTTCCGCCGGGGTTTGTCCTTGTTCCGGATACGATGCCGCTGCTGCTCTATGCGGCACCCATGCTCGCTCCGGGTGATACTGCGTATGCGCAGTGGGTTCTGCAGGTGCGACCGGACCTTATTGCTGATACGCTGCTGCCCATCACGGTTGTCACCCATTACCGCTGGGCGGATCATTTGGACAATTGCCTGCAGTCCCACGGCGGCTGCAGGGCGGAGATCGTCTACGCGCGCAGGGACAGCAAGCGCATGGAACTCTCCTGCGATCTCGATGCGCCGATGTTACTCATGATCGATGCGACCGGCGAACGCTATGTGAGCGATACGATTCCCGTCACGCTCACATTGCGCAATCTCGGTGAGGAAGCTGTTCTCCCAGGCGAGGTTGCGTTGCAGGTGCGCGTGGATGGCGAGCCGGGCACGGCAGGAGTGTCACTGCTTCCCGAGGGAGATCATATTCACTACCTCGATCGACTGCAGCCGAATGCGGAGGTGCAGAGTCAGTGGATCGCGCATGTCGACCGGCGCGGTTTCGATCGTGAAGTCACCTTCGAGGTCGTCGTGCGCGATGAGATCGGCCAGCTTCCCGTTGCCTGTCTCGCGACGGTGCATGTGCCGGGCATTCCTGCGCTGCGCTGCAGCCTGAGCGCACCGGATGCGCTGTATCCGGTCTCAGACATGGGATTCGAAGATTTTGCCATGGAGCTGCAACTCGAGAACGTCGTCGATACGCTCGTGCGGCGCGTTGAAGCCGAGGTCGATCTCTCACAGGCGCCGCATCTGAGATTGTCCTCAGGGGAGACGGCACGTCATTACCTGGGACCGACCGCGGCCTCGGCCATACGTACGTCATTGTGGCAGCTCGCAGTGGATCCCGCGCCGCAGGATAGCAGCACGGAGACGATCACTGTCTGGTACTGGTATCAGGAGGATTCCACACGGAGGAGCTGTGAGATACGCATACAGCTTATTCCCGTCATCCAATCGTCGGTCTGTTCGATCACTGCCCCGGCAGTGCTCAACGTGGATGACAGTCTGCTGCTTCCATCCCCGTTCACGCTGGATTATCGTCTGCGCAATACCGGCAATGAAACGCTGGAGGTGGGACGCTATGTGCTGTCCCTCGCGCCGCCTGAAGGACTACTCGCCCACGACCCGCTCAGCGTGGCAGGGGGAACGCTTGCTCCGGGCACGGAGGCAAACAGAACGTGGCGTGTGCAGGCAAAGGCACTGCAATCCGCACGATCGGCGGTGCTGACGGTGGAGGCGCGCGACCTGCAGGACAGTGTTCTCTCGACCTGCATGCACATGCTCAACATCCCGGCGATTGACGGACTGCGATGCACGCTGACGGCAGAGGATACCGTGCGCTTCGTGCGAACTCCGCCGGGTTACCAGCCATCTCCGCTGAATCTGCGACTGGACCTTCGCAACGTCCTCGACGAAATCCACACCAACATCGAAGCAATCATAAATCTCACGCAGTCGCCGCGTTTGACGCTCGATCCGTCAGAGACCGCGAGCAAAACCATTGCCGTCATGGAGAGTCACTCCACCGCGAATCTCACCTGGCTTCTCATCCCGCAGCCTGCATCCACGGCCGAAGATCAGGAAATCATCGTGCGCTACCGCTCCGATGAGCAGGCCGCGTGGAAACAGTGCAGCGTGATCATTCACATCGAAGCCTGGCCGGAGGAGCCCGGCATCACGTGTGAGACAGGCGGACACGATTCGCTGTTTGCCGACTGGTACGAAGAACGCTTCATTCCCGATCCACTGCATGTATCCTACACCGTGACCAATACCGGCACGGTTACGCTCACGGGATGTGAGGCATCGATCATTCTGCCACCGGAGTTCTCCCTCGCTGGCTCAGACGGCACGCAAAGCTTTACCTCACCGGAATACGCCAATCAGCCGGGAGGTCCCGTACCGGACGGGACACTGCTCCCCGGAGCAAGCTGCTCGCGCTGGTGGAAGATTACACCGGCAAAGAACATTGCGGATATTGATCCGAGACTTGCTACATGGATCTGGAAAAGCAATGAACAGGGAACGGAGAGCGGGTGCACGCATATCGTCTACATCATCCCCGACAATCCACCGGGGCTCGTGCTCACACCGCTGCATCTGTACTTCGAAGCCGAACGGGGCGGTGCACTGCCGGTGGAACAGCAGGTTCAGCTGTGGACGGGTGGAGGACTCGCCATGCCATGGACGGCACAGCCATCAGAGTGGTGGCTGGATGCGCAACCGACAAGCGGCAGCCAGTCCACACAGATCTCCGTGCAGCCGAACAGCACGATGCTCGAAGTAGGAGCACATAACGCGGATCTGCTGTTCGCCGCAACGCCGACGGATCGTCACGTCACTATCACGTATGTCATCCGCAAGAGTACGGGTATCGAGTCGCCAGCCACACCGGGAGTGCTCACCCTCGATGCCTGGCCACAGCCGGTTGCAGCGGGTGCGCGGTTGTACGTCCGCATAGGCGGCGAAGCGGGCGGAAGCTGCCGCCTGACCCTGCACGACCTGCTGGGACGGCAGCGACTGACGCGATATGCAGAAACTGCATCACCTGTGGTGATTGACCTCGGTGCGCTGCAACTGCCAACCGGTGTGTACCTGCTCCGAGCCATTGCCGAGGACGGTGCGCAGGCGACACGGATGATTTCGGTGACTGGAGGGAGATGAGTCGAATCGCATCGTGATCGAGGGAAAGAGATGCTGATAGAAGGGAGGCTGATATTGCGTGGAGACGAATGGGTTCTCTCCTTTGTCTCCACCCGAAAATCCCGTATTTTCCACAGAAGTCTGAACAGTTCAAACACGAGCGAAGTGTTCAGAATATTTTTCTGAACAGTTCTTGCGGCTTCGCTAAGTCATTGATATTATTACGCTCCCGTAGCTCAGGTGGATAGAGCATCTGCCTTCTAAGTGGAACGAACAGTTAAACTAATCGATCTGCCTGCAGGGATTTACGGCGATTCTGAACAGTTGAGCACTCAATTCGAGCCTGATTTCTGAACAAATTCTGGGAGATTTGTTCCGGAAATACTGAACAGAAGCGGATACTGCGTACGGATCGAATGGTCCTGCGCATTCTCCCTCTCTCCGTGGGTGTCGTAGAGAAAATGCTGTCGTCCAAGCCAGACCATTGAGGAGCCGGACGTGCGATGGCTCTGAAACGGTTGCGCATAACCCGAGCGCGGAATCCTGGGGGTGTGAGCATGCCGCACGGCACGTGAAAATTATTCACGATTTCTGGGAGCTTCTTGGTTGAAGCGATACTTTACCTATGTTGCTGCAGTCCACAATTAACTCCACAATTAAGGAGTACCCCCCCCCTTTATGCCTATAATGGCCCGGTTTTTGCATTACCAAAGCTGAACTTCGCACTTGTTTTCAGACTCTGTTCTGTGATGATGAGGCAGGCTCCGAGAGTCCGCTGAATACAGTTGTCGAATGTGTGGTGGAGGTGCCTATGGATAGGGATGAGTAGACCTTTCTCAACGTACGTATCGTCGTCGACGTGACACAAGGTTGATAGGAATGTGTATCGACGATTCATAGACTGGACGGTCATATCAACGTCCTACACGCCCTCAGGACTTTGTTGGGGACTCCGTCTGACGTTCAATTTGAAGGTATCTTCGCGACGATGACGCCATGAAGGTGGGTGCTGAGCAATGCTCAGACAAAATCGAGAAAATCCGTTGAATCAGATTCAATCATTCACGAACTTCTCAGCAGAGGTGCTATCATGAGGACATCACAGCTCGCATTTACGTTCATTCTCACGGTCCTGCTGGTTGACAGTTTGTCAGCACAGCCTATGGCAGACGTCGGAGACCTGATACCTACTGTTGAGCTTCAAGGTTCAACTGGTGAGGAATCCGCACTATTAACCGATGACATCTGCACCGTTCCGATAGACATGACTGGGAGCCCAACGGCTTATCGTTATGTTACTGCGGGAACCTGTATAGAAATTATTCCAACCACGTGTCCGGAATGTTCAGGATGTGACTGTTCTCTGACGATCGATGGGCCAGGAAAGAATAATGAGATTCATTTGTGGTGGTGTGATAACGGTACACCAAAGACGGGATACAGTCTCTGTATATATTTTGACCAGGGTGGCGATTTTACATTCACCCTCGATGTATGTCCAGGCGAGACTGGATCGATCGAATGCGGAACATGTTGTGGCCGTTAGTTTTGGATGTTCGGGAGGAGGTAGCCACTTCTCCCGAACATATTTTCCGTAGACCAGTTCCTATTACGAGGTGTAGTGCAATTCGAGGTCGGCAGCATGTATATAGTCTATGTGATAATCATTGTTTCTGCTTTATTCGTTCCAAACGAACTGACTTCCCAGCCATACATGACCGTGCATCCTGACTATGATCCGATCCCGTATACCGGAGTATTCCAGCTCGGTGACAGAATCTATCGTGTCGGTCTGCATCATGTGATCGAAACGTCGTCGGATAATGGCGACAGTTGGACTTCGTTAACGCCATCGGGGCCGCAGTTCAATATTCTCCAGGTGGCGGCATCGGGGAACTACGCATTGTGCTTGTTGGATCCTATGCGTTTCGCGCCGGAAGATTGGGAGGATTCGACCCACACTTCTGTCATGCTTTTTCGTAAAGACCGTCTGGAGCCGACACTTCTGCAGGTACCATGGTTCGTTAAACCGAAGGACCTCGACAGAAAAATGAATGTCGATGCAACAGGCGATGCGTTGTTCATCTCACAGGTTGGAGAGCAGCAGGTACTGCTGCGCTCCTCCGATGAGGGAGTGTCATGGCAACCGATTCCCATCCCTGATAGTCTGGGAGATCGACATTTCCCATACTTTATCGACAGGGATCGAGGGATATTGGTCTCCGCGATTCCCGGTGATGGTCGGACGGCTGCAGTCTACGTGACACACGATGCGGGCGCTACATGGAATAACCCCGGGATTCACACAGCGCTTCCATCAACCGGTTACTTGTCCAGAGTGCCACCGCTCACATGGCTCTCAAAAGACACGGTCTTCCTGATTGATGAATCGAATGCAACGCTTCTGTCGACCGATGGCGGCTTGCACTGGTCAGTACAATCCGACAACACGACGCTTCCGATCATTGATTGTTTGACCATGGACCACACTGGGGTTGGCTATTATAGCTGCGAGGATGGGGCTGTTTATAGAGTGGAAGAGTATGGACGCAGCAGCCTTCGGGTACGGGACAAAAGCTACACGGAATTGCCGCAGAGAATAGAGTTGTGCAGTCCGGAACCGGATAGAATTATCTGTGTTAATCGATATGGTGGGTCCTTTTACTCGAGGGACGGAGGTCTGACATGGATCGATGAGAAATTCCAGTCCTTGTACTTTCCGAAAGATCTCCAACTGTTATCAGACCAGACTGCATACGTTCACCTGTTCCCTACGGATCGTGTGATGAATAACGGTCTGTATCTGGTCACGGACAACGGTGGCGAATCATGGAAAACTGCTTACGACATCGATCAAGCGGGAAAGGACTGGCTGTACATTCATATTGCTACGCCTTCCGTGTGGTATGCTGTAAGGAAACCCGATCAAAATGACAGCACAGTATTATTGCGAACAAGCGATGCCGGAGTCTTATGGAAACCCGTGTTCGCCCGGACAATCAATTATCCGCTGATCAACCTATGGCAGGGGACATTTTCCGTCGGTGAGGACACTCTCTGGTTTCCCTGCAGCGATGGTCTTTTCGCCACACACGATGGGGGAGAGACCTGGGCTCATCTCGAGGTTGATATGGGAAACACAGCTCATGGTGCTCTGGATATTTCCGATTACCCGCATTGCTACATGCTTTCCGGGAACAAGGTCGCGGTGAGTTCGGATGCAGGTACTACATGGCGGTATTTCGAGAATGGCGGGGATCTGTACAATCCCAGGATCCTGATCTCGGCGAATAAGACAGCGTATCTGCATTTCAGGGAGAAGGGAACGTGGCGTTGGAACCTTTTGAAAAGCACAAATGCCGGGATATCATGGGATTCCATTGATGTCATTCAGCAACAAGTGTATATCGGGAATATAGATGCGGGCGGCAATAGCTATGGCATGAGCACTATCTCCTCGCAGGCATTTCTATCCACAACCGATGAATGGAGGAATACTACTGTAGAGGGAGAACTTTATGGAAGAACTGTTGGGGGCATCTACTCTCGTAGTTACAACATATCCTATGCCGCACTTGGGGGATCGATCATAAAAACCACCAACGGCGGCATCAACTGGACGAAGGTCACACCGTCTTTGCCACAATCCCCGCGCATCATCTCAACGTGGCCGCAGCCGGTGTCGCAGGGTGGAATGATGAGTACGGAGGTCGAACTCACACGTCCGGGATTCGTGCGTATCGAGCTGTACGATCTTTTGGGCCGCAGGAGGGCGGTAGTGTGGGATGCTGAGGTCGCTGCCACCCGGCGAACCGTGCAGTGGTCCACCGCTGGACTCGAACGCGGTGTGTACGTGCTGCGGTTGGTGACGGGAAGCGGCGCTGCAAACACGAAGGTAATGGTGAAGTGAGACTCAAAGCTGCAATAGCGTCCCTGGTGCTTCTCCTGGCAACCATCCCCGCTGCCTCCCAGCCCCTGAGCGTATCGATAGAATCCATCGATGCCTCACGGCTCCCACGTTTGAAGATGGAAACAGCGGTGCGGTGGAACGGTGCGCAGCTGCTGTCGACGCAGGGACTCACGCTTTCCGTGATTGAGAACGGGCAGTCCATCCCCGCCGATATCTGGTGTCCCGACACGGCGACAGGAACAGCGGTGGCGCTGGTGCTGGATAATTCCGGTTCGATGACGGGAGTGGATTTCGATAGCCTGAAAACTGGTGCCCTCTCCGTCGTGCGCATGCTCGGCATCGGCGACGAAGCCGCCATCTATCATTTTTCGAATGGCGGGGAGCGCGTGATTGACTTCACCGGGGATATCCCATCACTGGAAACAGCGATCGGGAATCTCGCGATAGGAGCCAATACTCCCATCTATCACACCATGAGCATCGCCCTGCAGGATCTCGCCGCACATCCCGCTGCGAGAAAATTTCTGCTGGTGTTTACCGATGGAGTGGACAATGGTTCGTCGGAACGGCCTGAAGATGTGGCGGATGCGATCCTGGTGCAGAACATCACACTGTTCATGATCGGGTACGGCAGCAACATGATGAGCCAGGGAGTCATGGAGGACGTGGCGCGGCGATCAGGCGGCTATTATCAGCGCGTCTACGCTCCGGCGCAGCTCGCAGCACTGCTGCGCGAGATAGGCGAGGAGATACTCACACAGAACTGCGTGATCACCTGGGAAACGAACTGCACGGATAGTCTTCGTGCCCTGCATGTCACTGCCCAGTATCGAGGGGAAGTGGCTGAGGCGGATACGTTGTTCACATCGCCCTGGCGTCCGGATCAGCTGCACCTGCGCGTGTCCGGTCCTGCGCGTCTCACTCCAGGCCAGCGCGGTATTGTTTACGTGGATCTCTATCCCCGCGTCCCGCGAGAACTCCCGCTTTCATTCGAATTCCTCTTGCGTGCCGATCCGGAGCTGCTCGAACACACAGCGCTGACGCCGGTCACGCTGGGAACCATCACACAGAACACTGCCGTCCAGCTCGTCGAGCTGCGGCCGGGCACATACCGCTTCCGTGCCGAATACGTATACCCCGGGCTTGAGACCGGACACCTGGTCGGCATCTCCATGCGCGCCCTGGCAGCAGCAAGCAGTCGTGCGGTGCATATCGAGATCGACAGCTTAACCCTCACGAGCGGGTGTCCGAACACCGTGACACAGGAAGGATTCGTGATGGAAATCTGTCAATGCGAGGAGACGCTCATCGCGCACATCGATTCGGTTGCAATAGCGCCGAGCGGAGAGGAATTGGACGTGAACGTGTGCTGGGAATTCTTCGGCGGTCAGCCGTCACAGCTGCGCGGCGAAGTGCGCTATGACAGCAGCGTACTCGTGTTCAGCGACGTCATCTCGAGCGATGCCGGGTGGGATTTCCGCGTCGAACTGCCGGAGCAGGGGAAGCTGCTGGTGGAGGGCGTGCCGGTGAATCCGAGCGGGACCCCCTGCATGGTGCTGCGCTTCCGTACACCGATCACCAGGGACGTGCTTCGCGACCACGTGAGCGTGCCGAAACTCACCGCGTACGCCCGGTGCTGCGAGGATGCCGATTCTCTTTCCTCGAGGGTGTACGTGGATGGCATCTGCAATCCTCTGCTTCGCAGGCGTGATAACGTGAATCTCTTTCCGCAGCCCGCAGCGCAACACGTTCAGCTCACCGGTCAGCTGCAGAACCTCCCGCAGCGCAACACGAGGCAGACTTAGACTGTATGCCTCAGACGGCACGTTTGTCACGGAGAAGGCGGTCACAGTCCGCGCTGACGGAAGCATTTCCGAGAGCCTGGATATTTCCTCTGTGCTGCCGGGGAGCTACACGGCTGTCATCTCCATCGGTGATCGTATATATGTAAAGCATCTGCTGCGGTTGTAGTTTCAGTTTTTTCCGTGCCATCGGCTTATGCCTGCTAACCCTTCAACTCGCCGCACAGGAAATAACAAAGAAATAAGATGCACGCATAAGCCGACGGATCGGAAAGATGGAAGCGCAGCTTTTCGCATACGATTGACCGGAACATCGCAAGATTCGACGTAGATACGATAATTGGGTGTTAAATCAATCAGAAGTGGACACATTGCGTCCACTTGTGTTATATTGCAAACCAGATATGGCACACAAAACGATCACGGAATTTGTGGATCAGCTGCAGCAGCGGGCGAGATATTCGTTTACCCGTGAAGAAGCAGAACGATCGATCGAGACGAACCGTGCAGCGCTTACGAAAGGGCTGCAACGGCTTCAGCACGCAGGCAGGATCCAGAAAATCCGTCGTGGATTTTATGTGATTGTCCCAATCGAGTATCGGACAGGAGGTATGGTACCGCCTGATTGGTTCGTGGATGACCTGATGAAGTATCTTGGGTGCCAGTACTACGTGGGGATCCTTTCGGCGGCAGCACTATTTGGTGCGAGCCATCAGCAAGCGCAGGAGTACCACATCATAACGACACGCCCGCTGCGTGCAATACGACTGGTGAATATGAATGTTCGTTTTTTCCTGAAACGGAGTGCGACAGACACGCCGACAACTTCCATCAAAGGTTATACTGGAAGTTTCCCCGTTTCAACTGCAGCTGCGACCGCATTGGATCTTGTTCGCTTTGCGCATGACATCGGTGGGCTCGACACGGTACTGACTGTTCTGGATGAACTTGTTGATGAGATTATTCCAGAGGATCTGGTACATGCCGCAGATCGCGAACCCGATCTCAGCATCGTTCAGCGCGCGGGCTGGTTGCTGGAGCAGACGAAGCGTCGCCCTGTTACGGTCGATCTTGCAGAGTGGCTTTCAGAAAAACATCCCTCCAAGACGCGGTTGGACGTGCGAGCTCCGTTGATTGGAAGTAAGAAGGATCCTCGCTGGCAGGTTATCGTGAACGCTGATCCGCAGAGCGACGTATGATTCCGACTGCCGATATCATTGCATGGCGCGCTGACCATCCTTGGGTTTCCAATGCCCAGGTCGAGCAGGATTTGATCATAGCGCGTGCGATGCTGGATATGTTCGCTCTTCCATCGTTGCGGGATCAGCTGGCCATGCGCGGAGGTACAGCGCTGCACAAGCTGTATCTGACGCCTGCTTCGCGATATTCGGAGGATATCGATCTGGTGCAAACGCAAGCGGTCCCGATCGGTCAAGTAATGGACGGCATCCACGAGACGCTCGATCCGTGGTTGGGTACACCACGGAGAATACAGAAGGAGAACGATGTCAAGTTGATCTATAGGGTGGATTCGGAAATAGCACCCATAGTGCCGATAAGGATAAAAATCGAGATCAACACGCGTGAACACACTGCGGTGGAAGGGTGGATGGAACAATCTCATAGCGTGACCTCGCGCTGGTACGAAGGGCGGAACACGATACCGACATTCACGATCGAAGAATTGCTCGGGACGAAATTACGCGCGTTGTTTCAGCGTCGAAAGGGCCGTGACCTGTTTGACCTTTGGCATGGACTGAGGCAAGGTCTTGCGGATCCTGCGCGTATCGCCGACATTTTTCAATCATACATGAGTATGGAAGGACAGGTTGTCTCGCAGAGGGAGTTTTCACGGAACCTGGCGCAGAAAATGACACACGCAGGATTCCAAAGTGATTTGCCACCGCTGTTACGGCCAGGTATTCATTATGATTCTGTTGAAGCGCATCGCCTTGTGGAGACGGAATTGATCAGTAGGATCTGAACCGCATTTCATTCAGGACACCAATGCCCGTAGGATTGGGTTATCCTTGTAATCCACACCAAATCTGCAGATATTTATTGATGAATTATTACGCTCCCGTAGCTCAGGTGGATAGAGCATCTGCCTTCTAAGTGGAACGAACAGTTAAACTAATCGATCTGCCTGCAGGGATTTACGGGGATTCTGAACAGTTGAGCGTGCAATCAGGGGATGATTTCTGAATAATTATTGGGAGATTTGTTCCGGAAATTCTGAACAGATTATGGAATTTTGTGGCAGTAGGGAGGTCAAGCAGTTGCTCCTGCTGAAGGAGGTCATGCATGTCGACCGCGATCGGTCTCGGAAATCCGTCTGAATCAAAGGGATATTGACATCGTGAAATATATCATTAGATTATGTACGTACGCTCCCGTGCGCCGGACGACGACCAGGCATACGGTTGCGATGGGGCGTACACGAGGGGAGCCGTTCATTCCGGAGGAAGGGCTACCCGTGAAATGACCGCGTATCATTCCCTCTCTGATATGCGGATAGTTGTTCACGATATTTAATATCTGTTACGAGAGGAAACACAATGAAATGTTCGCACCTGTGTGGCACGATTTTCGCCACACGCACACACAATTCTATCACTTCTCATTCTCAAGTGATTTTGTCAACACATCCATACGGGGGCGCGTTCTGTGTCCCCGTATGGTATATTTTATTGCATCGTAAGGATTACCCTGTTCGAGAGATGAAACCACGGATTCAAGACAGGATCATGCTATGAGATTGGATAGTTCGATACTGGCCGCTGGAACACGTTTTTCGCGGATAGGAATGAGAGTTCATGCATTGCATTTTCGCATGATGCTCATGAATTTCGCCCTGTTTTTATTCTTCCTGCATCCATTGTTAGCCGGCGATCCACCGGCAGGAATACAGTACTCCGTGCCGCTGCAGTTCACCGTGAACGCGGGTCAATGGCAGGAGGATATCCTCTTCGGTATTCTGAACGGGAAAGAAACGCTTTCGCTCAGGCTGAATGGCTTGTACGTCGAAGCACCCATGCCGGACGAAGCGGGGGGAGGAGAAATGCACCCGATTGAGCATGGCAGGATGCTTGTGGACCGCTCCTCGTCGTTAAGCTTCATTGGCGGCAATCCCCGTAGCGTTCTGGGCATGGACAGTCTGCAGGTCGTGTCGAATTTCTACTTCGGCAGTCATTCGGACAGCTGGTACGAATCAGTGGCGAATCACGGCCGTGTAGTGTACAAGGATGTCTGGCCGTATATCGATGTCGAGTACGAAGCGAAGGAAAATCGCCTGCTGCAGCGCATCCGATACCGGCCGGGAGCGGATCTCTCCGCTGCATGTTTTCTCGTGACCGGAGCGCACATGCAGATGGCCATGAAAACCGCGATTAACCGAGGCGGGATAGGTGAAGAAGCGCAGATGAGTGATGTACAGCTCGTATGGTCCGGGGATACGGTGGGGTATCGTCTTGAACGTGGAATGGTGTACAACGGCTACTGCCTGGAAACGGAGTTCACGACGTTCGTGCGCGGACTGGAAGGAACGCACTCCGAGATCACGGATGACTCAGGAGAGATGACGATTTCGGGCTGGGCGAGACAAGGATTGCCAATGAAGAATTCCTTGCCGATTGACCGCCCCAGATTTAACTGCATCGTGCGTTTTACGTGTGACGGTCAGGATCTACTATTCAGTACGTATCTGATGCTTCTACCTACTTGGGATTGCAGAAATTACGAACACGGGAAACGGCTTGCACGCGATACGGATACGTCGTTTTTCTATCTGGTCAACTGGATGCCAACGGAAAGCGACTACATACACCATCGACCTTCCGGTGGATATCCGCCCGTATCGTCGAATGCTCTGCAGGAATACGATACACTGTGGACGAGCTACCTGGGGCGCTTCTCCCGCACGGGGCACGTGCTTTTCGGAAGTACCTTCGGCCATCGCTGGGAAACGGGACGATCGCTCATTTTCCTTACGGATATCGAGCGTGCAGATGACGGCAGTCTGTATCTGTTGGGTATGGCAAAGGATGAGCATTTCCCGTATGTACTGTCTTCGGCGCTGTATCCGCCCACCGATGAATGGGGATCGTATATTCTTCGCCTGGGGCGCGATTGCGATACCGTGCTTGCAGGCACGTTCTTTGTTCCAGGAAATTACGGCTGCTTCACCACCGACATCGCAATCGATATCGACGGGAGCATCCTGCTGGCGGGGCAACTCGATCTCGGTGAACTGCCGGTCACGGCCAACGCCTTTCAACCGGTCCGCCCCGTGCCCGATCCGAATCCCTCTTATCACTTGTACATGAACAGGCGGGATAATTTCATCACGAGGCTTTCTACGGATCTCGATCGTATCGAATATTGCAGCTATCTGGGAGGTTCACGTAGCGAGGATGCGTCCGTTGGGTGTGGTCTTGTAGATCATGATAGCCTTGGCTTCTTCGTGTTTAACAGCAATCACTTCACAATCAGCCATACCCGATTTCAACCGCGGATCATTCCGGATGGTACGGGAGGTGCTATCGTCGCGGGCCTGACGCGCTCGGCGGATTTTCCACTGCTGCATCCGGTGCAGTCGGAGGTGAAAATCGATCCGTTGAGTTCGAGTTTCGACGGCACGCTTTTCATCACGCGATTCGACCGATCCGGGGATGTGCTGTTCTCCACTCTGTATGGAGGATCCGACAAGGAAATGCTCCATCAACTGCAGATGCTCGATTGCGGGAGGATTCTACTGGGTGGAGAGACGAGGTCGGAGGATTTTCCCTTAAAGAACTCGGCCGCATCGCGGGATACCTTGCTCCCCGATGGTGTTTGGATAAACAACGCGTTGTTCCTGACCGTGTTCAATCTTGATGGCGGTTTGCATCTCTCGACCCTGTGGGGCGATGCGATGCTTATAAATTTTGAACTTGATCAAGCCCCCTCCTACATGTCTGGCGGGTACGTGTTTCTCGCCGATAATTTAAATGCTACAGGCAATCTTGGCTCCTTTCTGCTCACTCCATGCAATTCCTTCTGGTTTGAACCGGATAGTTTGGGGTCACTTTTTTCAAGAATTCCCATCTCCCGCTACTACTTCCCTCTGTGCGACGAGGACTTTCTCGGTTGCGATCTGCGGGCGCCGGGGCGGGTGGTGATCGATACCGTGCGGCGGAGCATCGTGCCGGCGCGCTTTCCCGTTCGGCTGACGACGTACAATCCGCATGAGAGCTACATCGCGACCGGGACGGAACTGCGCCTGTCTCTGCCCGCGGGGCTGCGACTCGATTCCGCCGATCAGGGGGCGGTGCGCTATCTGCCAGGAGTGATAGGACCGGGCGACAGCAGCACCACCGTGTGGAATGTGGTAGTGGATACCGGACAGGGACTTCCCGATCTCTCGCGCATCGAGGTGGAACAGTGGTATCGCATCGCGGGACTGCCGGTCAACTGCCTGCGCTCCTATAGCGCCTGCGCCTTGGACATGGAGATCACACGCGGCAGTCTGCCCGTGCCCGAACTGCGCTGCACGGTGGAGATGCGGGATACGCTGAGCAATGAGGAACGCCTGCTGCCCCTGCGGCTGGTTCTGGAGAATGTCGGCACCGAACACAGCGGCATGCTCCGCGCCACCGTAGGCATCACCGGCGAGGGCGTGACCGTGGAGCCGACGGGAGACAGCACGCGTACGCTGGGTGTGGGTTCGGGTGCCCGGCATGAAGAGGACTGGCTGCTGCGCGCCGATCGCCGGGCCTGGTCACGACAGGTGCATGTGCATGTAGATGTGTATGATGACTACGGCCGCTTGCCGCTGGCGTGCGGTGCGGATGTCTTTATAGAGGCGGCACCGGGATTGTCGTGTGCGCTTACGGGGCTCGCTCAGCTCACCGCCGACAGCAGCACCGGCGCTCCACAGCCGCGGTACTTCACGCTGTTCGGGGCGCTGACGAATATCACCGACGCGGATGTGACAGGGTTGGAAGCGTCCCTGCAGTGGACGAACGCCCCGTGGCTTCGCATCGCGTCGGGCCGTCCGGTCCGGCAAACATGGGTACAACTGGCAGCGCGGGCGAAGTGGGAGACGGAGTGGCGCATGGAAGCGACGGGGATGCCGATAGATACAACAGCCGTTGATATCCGATTGATGTACCGGCACGCGGCGGACACGGTGTGGAAGTTCTGCACCCACCAATTGACGGCGTATCCCCGACGCACGGAGCTGGCATGCGACCTGTGGGGCACCGACAGTGTGCGCACGGTGGGCGGTGTGCCGGTGCCGCAGGAAATGCTGATTCAGTGCCAGTTGCGAAACGACGGCAGCGTGTCTCGTACGATCAGCGGTGTGGAACTTCAGGTTCCGGGCACGGCCGGGGTGACATTGCTGGATGCGGCACGGCAATCCGGCGGCGCGCTTTCACCGGGCGGTAATCTCCAGCGGCAGTGGCAGTTGCGCGCGCAGGCGTTGCGTCCGAGCCGCATACCGGTTTTCGAAGTCCATGCTTATGAGAAGGGAACGTCGACCGGGATGGACAGCCTCGTGTCGGTCTGCACGCATGCCGTATTCATCGAAGGTATGGACGGACTCATCTGCTCGATGCCCGCCATAGACACGGTGTGCTTCAATCGCGCCATGATCAACTATGAACCCGATACAGTAATGGTGCAATTCGATCTGGAGAATCTGCTCGATACCGAAGAGACCAACATCGAAGCCGTTATCGACCTCACGCAGGCATCGAGGCTCGTGCTGCCTGCAACCGAACCCGCATCAAAAACCATCGCGGCAATAGACAGCCATGCCACTGCCTCGCTCATGTGGAAACTCCTTCCGCAGGCTGCGCCGGTCGCGGAGGATCAGCAGGTCACCGTCCGCTACCGCAGCGATCAGATGACCGAGTGGAAGGAATGCACGGCGACGATTCACATCGAAGCCTGGCCGGAGGAACCCGGCATCACATGTGAGACAGGCGGACACGATTCGCTGTTTGCCGACTGGCACGAAGAACGCTTCATCCCCAATCCACTGCATCTGTCCTACACCGTGACCAATACCGGCACGGTTGCGCTTACGGGTTGTGAGGCATCAATCATTCTGCCTCCGGAGTTCTCCCTCGCTGGATCAGATAGCACGCAGAGCTTCACTTCACCGGAATACGCCAATCAGCCGGGAGGTCCCGCACCGGAAGGGACACTTCTCCCCGGAGCAAGCTGCTCGCGCTGGTGGAAGATAACCCCGGCACAGAACATTGCGGATACTGATCCGAGACTCATCACATGGATCTGGAAAAGCAATGAACAGGGAACGGAGAGCGGGTGCACGCATATCGTCTACATCATCCCCGACAATCCACCGGGGCTCGTGCTCACACCGCTGCATCTGTACTTCGAAGCCGAACGGGGCGGTGCACTGCCGGTGGAACAGCAGGTTCAGCTGTGGACGGGTGGAGGACTCGCCATGCCATGGACGGCACAGCCATCAGAGTGGTGGCTGGATGCGCAACCGACAAGCGGCAGCCAGTCCACACAGATCTCCGTGCAGCCGAACAGCACGCTGCTCGATGTAGGAGCGCATGGCGCAGATCTGCTGTTCGCCGCAACACCGACGGATCGTCACGTGGCTATCACGTATGTCATTCGCAAGAGCACGGGTATCGAGTCGCCAGCCACACCGGGAGCACTTACCCTCGATGCCTGGCCGCAGCCGGTTCCAGCGGGAGCGCGGTTGTATGTTCATATCGGCGGCGAAGCGGGCGGAAGCTGCCGCGTCACCTTGCATGACCTGCTGGGACGCGAGCGACTGACGCGATATGCAGAAACTGCATCACCGGTGGTGCTTGACCTCGGTGCGCTGCAGCTGTCAACCGGTGTGTATCTGCTCCGAGCCATAGCTGATAACGGTGCGCAGGCGACACGGATGATTTCGGTTACGGGTGGGCGATGAGCTGAATCGCATCGTGATGGGGGGAAAGAGATGCTGATAGAAGGGAGGCTGATATTGCGTGGAGACGAATGGGTTCTCTCCTTTGTCTCCACCCGAAAATCCCGTATTTTCCACAGAAGTCTGAACAGTTCAAACACGAGCGAAGTGTTCAGAATATTTTTCTGAACAGTGGCTGCGGCTTCGCTAAGTCATTGATTTTATTACGCTCCCGTAGCTCAGGTGGATAGAGCATCTGCCTTCTAAGCAGAGGGTCGCAGGTTCGAGTCCTGCCGGGAGTGCACCTGCGGCCGTTGAATGCGGCCGTTTTCTCATCAGCCTCAACGTCATGTCACCACTGCTTTTTCTGCTCGTCGTGCTCTCCGGTGTGGTCACCGGAGTGCTGGGTGCGCTGCTGGGCATCGGTGGGGGAGTGTTTCTCATCCCGGTGCTGGTGCTGGGATTCGGACTGCCCATGCATGAGGCCGTGGCCGCCAGCGTGGTGACCATCATCGCGACGTCGAGCGCCACGGCGTCGGTGTATGTGGATAAAGGGATCAGCAACATCCGCCTCGGGATGTCGCTTGAAGTGATGACAACGATCGGGGCTGTGCTCGGGGGACTCACGGCGAACTATCTCTCGGGGGATGCGCTGCAGAAAATCTTCTCGCTTTTTCTGCTCGCGATGGGACTGCTCATGTGGAATAAAACCCGCAAGAAGAATCAGTCCGCCGTCTATGTCAATCCCGAAGCCTCCATCCAGGGCAGATTCTACGACGAAGCGGAAAAGAAGGAAGTGCACTACAGCGTGCGCCGACTGCCCGCGTCCATGCTTTCCTCAATCATCGCGGGGAACTTGAGCGGACTGCTTGGTATCGGCGGGGGACTGATCAAGGTGCCCATCATGAATCTCGTCTCAGGCGTCCCCATAAAGGCCGCCACCGCTACCAGCAATTTCATGATCGGTGTCACCGGCGTGGCCAGTGCCTTCATTTATTTCTCCTACGGACATGTCAATCCGCTCTATACTGCGGCTGCCGTCCTCGGCGTCCTTGGCGGCTCTCGCCTCGGCACTATCATCGGCGCAAAGATTAAAAGCCGTACCGTGGTCGCGGTTTTTATCGTGCTGATCTTTGTCGTCGCGATACGGATGTATTTCGGATGATTGAAGAATGGAAAAATGGAAAATGGAAGAATGGAAAGATCAATAGTTAGAAGGATGCTTTTGAAGTGAAGCAGGAGAGGATTGTTAGCAGGACGCTGATGGGGGGGATAGTGGTGAGCGGGACGCTCATGCTGGTGGGCTTTCTGCTGTACGCGTTTCAGCCGTCCTATCACGCTGACGATGTACCCATGGCTTCATGGGAATGGATGAGGTCCGTTGCCTCCGGTGGCACGGGCGCGTTCCTCTCCAACCCGTTCATCTTTCTCTACGCCGGCATCCTCGCCCTCATGACTACTCCCATCATCCGCATCATTATCACGGCATGGACCTTCTGGTGCGAAGGGGATACCCGGTACGTCTGGATCTCCCTCATCGTGCTGGTGGTCATCGGAATCAGCATCACGTTCAGCATCGTGCATTGAAAGATGGAAGAATAGAAAAAATGGAAACATGACCATCACAGTCATATTTCCATTCTTCCATTTTTCTATTGTCAGCCACCTCTGAGGCGGCGAAACGGCTTCCGCGGCCCTAACGGTACGCGAAAATCATGGCGTACACAATCCAGATGACCGCCATGAAGCCCGTGGCCAGGGCGGCCCAGGCGAAAACGCGGATGGCGCGAATGACGACGGGGGGATAGGGTTCGACGAGATGGTCGGCGAGCTTGCCCTCGGCTTTCAGTTTTTCGAATTCTTCGGGCTTGTCGAGCTTGAGTTCGTGCACGGGCATGCGGCCAGTGAAGACCACGAGATCCATCGGGAATTTCTCGGGACGCAGATGCGTGTTGAAAAAATGCACCGTGAAAATGAAACCGGTGGCGAGCAGGGCTTCGTCGCTGTGGATAATCGTCGCGACGTTCAGCATCCAGCCCGGCATGAAGTTCGTGAAGAACTCGGGGAACCAGAGGGTGAGTCCGGTAGATCCGATCACGAATATTCCCCAGAACACAGCGAAGTAATCGAACTTCTCCCAGTAGGTCCAGCGGCCGTACTGGGGACGCTCGCCGCGTCCGAGAAACCACTTCATCGATCCGATGAAGTCGTCAAGATCCTTGCGCTTGGGCAGCATGCTGTTGGGACCGAAAAGTAACCCCTTCCAACTTCCGTATTCGCGGCGCTTGTTGACCGTGAGATCGTAGACATGCGTTGTGAATATGATGAACATGATCACGGCAGCGGCACGGTGGATATAACCGGCGAACTGGAAGCCGCCGAAAAGATGAGAGAGGAGCACCGCCCATCCAGTGTAGGAAAACTTCAGCGTCATACCCGTGAGCGCCAGGCTGATGAAGCTGATGATCATCAGGATATGCAGCAGGCGCTCGAGACGTGTGAATCGGCGGAAATGTTTCTCGGTTCTAAAGGTGGGAGTCTGGGCCATTACTGGTCGTCCTCCTTTCTTTCATCTGTATGTTCGTCTTCGTTGTCTGTTTCGTTGTCCGCGGTTGCATCCTTCTTCCTGGCAGCTTCTTCCTCAGCTTTTCTTCTCTCGCTCGGTGGTGTGGGCGCGATGGTTTCGCTCCATGCGATGTCTTCGACGGACTCTTCCGCTTCGCGCTCCATTTTCTGTAACTCCTTACGCCAGCGAAACGCGCGTGGCAACCAGAGAATAGTATGTGTTCCGCCGAGGATAAAGGTAACGATAAGCAGAATGGTCATGCCCCAGAATGCCCAGTACAGATAGGGATACTTGTCCGGATCATGATGCGTGGCATGCGAGAGATAGCCGGCGAACTGTCTGTTGGCCGATGGATGGCATTTCTTGCAGGTTTCGACCACGTTTTGATGGCTCAAATGCGACTTTGGATTGGATGGCGGCAGGATATCATGCGCACCGTGGCAGTCGTAGCATTTTGCCGTCTTGGTATATCCCAGCTGCGAAACCTTGCCGTGATATGTGTCGAAGTAGGTTTCGGCAATGTGTTCGTGGCAGCGGCCGCACTGATCCATGATTTCCAGTTTGAAGCCGCTTTCGTCGGATCGGCGTATGGTATGCGCACTGTGGCAGTCGTTGCAGGTCGGCAGCTCCTTGTCTGTATCGTTGACGAGACGGCTGTGGATGCTCTGTGCGAACTGCTCCTCAATGCCGTGATGGCATTTGCCGCAGGTGGTGCTGACGTTTGCGTGATTTACGCTTGACCTCGGGTCGGAACTCGGCTGTGTGTCGTGTGCAGTGTGGCAGTCCGTACACTGCGCGGTGACGACGAGACCGCTCTGCAACAGACCCTTGCCGTGTATACTTTCAATATAGTGGCTGACGACATCCTCGCCATCCTTCGTCCGGATCGCGCCCTTTTGTCCCGCTCGGTGACATTCGCCACAGAGCATGGGGACACGCGTGGGGAAGGTACGGGAGTTCGGATTATTTTTCCCGAGTATGCTGTGCGTTCCGTGGCAGTCGAGGCAGGAGGGGGCGTCCGGGTCGTTTTTCGCCGCCATCACACCATGGATGCTCTGGTTGTAGTGGTCTACCGTCTCCGCATGACATGCAGCACAGTCGACCTTGCTCGTAATGTTGTCACAGGGACGCGTATGCGAGTTGTTCACACCTGAGTGACACTGGCTGCAGGCGACGCTGACGTGGCGTGAGTGTCCAAGATCCTGGTAGTTGACGAACATCGAGCGTCCGTCAGCAGCGCGGAGATTCGGCTGCTGGTGACATTCGAGACACTGCGCGTCCGCGGTCCCCTGATCATAGAACACGTTGCGGATCTTATGCGGCTGGTGGCAGTCTACGCAGGCCGGGAGCAGATGTGGCTGCTTTTCCCACAATTCGCCCTTGATCACCTTGACATGTACCTCCTCGATCTGTGCGTGACAATTCGAGCAGGTCTTCGCGATGTTGCGGCGGGCGATACTGGAGTTGGGATCCGTATGCGGGAGAATCTCATGCGCGGTATGGCAGGAGATACAGGTGGCCGCAACAGTGAGTCCTTTCTTCAGCAACCCTTCTCCGTGAATACTCTCAGAGTAGTTCTCGAGGATGTGATCCTGGTGAATTTTCCGCTGTCGCTGCACCGGCGAACCTTCACTGTGACAGCTGCCGCAGAGGAAGGGGATGTTCGCTGCGCGGACGGGGGAAGCAGGATCCTTGACATGCATGATGTTATGTGTACCGTGGCAGGTGGTGCAGCGGGGAGCGAGCGGGTCGCCACGCTTGATGGCCTTCCCGTGAAGGGAAATCGCGTGCTTCTCCTGCACTTCACCGTGACAGGTGCCGCAATCCACGGGTTCGAGGTCTTCGTCATGCGGTAGATCGTCAGGGTCGACGTCGAGATGACAGATCGTGCACTCGAATTCTCCGTGTACGGAATTGGTGATTATTTTTTCGTCGACGAAAACCGAACGGGTTCTGCCGTTGACCTCGCCCTTGAGATCACGGTCTTCATGGCACATGTAACAGTTGTCGTTGTCCTGTGCCTGGAGCTGTGTTGGAACAGCAAAAAACGCGAGGATCGCGCAGGCCGCAAATGCGGCCCGCGAGACCTCGCGCAGAGAAGGGATGATGAAATTTTTCAGCATGCGGATAATCCGGTGCTGCGGGACAGGGGAACGACGGATTTATTCCGGATCTACCGGGATGTCGATCATGTCGTCCTGCGCACCTTCCTCCTTTCGTTTTGCACGGATGCGTTCAAGTTCGAGAGGATGTTCATCTTCCATTTCCTCTTCCGTCAGTGTGCCCTTGATCCATGCGAGGTTCATCGGGTAGACGTCAGGATTGAAGATGACGAAGTAGATATGCCAGACCAGGATGGCAAGCATCGCAAGCCAGGCTTCGTAATAGTGAATCGTACGGGAGATGTCATAACCGAGCTTCGTGAAAATACCGAGGAAGAACTCGTCGAACCACATGATGATGCCAGTGGCGCCCATGACGATGTTTCCCCAGACAAGAGCCCAGTACTCAGACTTCTCGATATAGCTGAAGCGGTCAAACTTCGGCTTTTCATCCGAGAAACCGAGGTTGTATTTGAGAATACCGACGGCATCGGTGGCGTCTTTCCATTTCGGAAGCAGGTCTTTGAAGAGTTGTCGTCCGCGCTTCGTCCCGGCCAGGTAGAAAATATGATAGAGGCTGGCTGCGATAATGACAACACCGGCGATGCGGTGAATCACCGAGCGCGCGTCGAAGGCGCCGGAGCTCACTTCACGAATCCATGAAACCCACCACGCATCGGGGAAGCGCAGCATGAACCCGGTGATGACGAGCAGGATGAAACTGACCAGCAATGAACCGTGCTGCAATCGTTCATTGAGCGTCATGCGAACGTGCATGCGCGCGCCACCGGCACTGTGATGCGGATAATGTCCGCGACGGGTTTTCAGCTTGTGCGTGGCCTTGCGCCGGAAATCGAGCAGGTTGTGCGCAAGCATGCCGCCGATGACCACCACGATGAGGATGATGTAGATATTGGTGATCCAGAACACGATCGGACTGTCTTCCTCATCATCCTCCGTCACGTGAATCTTGCCCGTGGCAAAACGGACGTTGGCATTGGGATGACAGCTGCCGCATGTCGCGACGAGATTGGCCTTGTTGATGCGGCTGTTCGGATCACTCGAGGGCAGGATGTTATGCACTCCGTGGCATGATGCACAGTTTGCCACCTGGGTGCTTCCGCCCTTGAGGGCGAGTCCGTGATAGCTGTCTTCGTAACTCCGCGTCTGCTTGGTGTTGAAGCCGTATTTCTCGGAGAACTGCAGCGAACTGTGACAGGGACTGCACACCTGCTTTGAAACGTTCTGCGCGGCAACCGGGGAATTCGGATCGTTGGTCGGAAGGATGTTGTGCTCACCATGACAGTTGATGCAGGTCGGGGAATCAAGATTTCCCTTCGCGACCGCCTGCCCGTGAATACTCTTCTTGTACTCGGCGGCGATTTCCGTGTGGCACTGCCCGCAGTCCTCGGCCACATGCATCTTGTGCGTGCGGGAATCCGGATCGTACGAACGCTTCATTTCATGGCTGCCGTGGCAATCGACGCAGTTCGCCGCGTCGCCGTTGCCGCGTGCCAGCGCCATGCCGTGCACACTCTTTTCATACGCCATGATGAAACTGGCGGTGGGCGCCATGCGGCTGCGCACGTCCTCGTTGTCATGATGACATTCGAGGCAGAGTTCTTCCTGGATACGCTTCGTCTCGAGCTTGCTGAGCTTGCCCTTGTGACCGGTCACGTCGCGGGAGTGACAGTTGATGCAGGTCGGCGCACCCTTCACGTCAGCTGCCAGGGCCTTGCCGTGTTCGGACTTGCTGAATGTCGCGACGACGTCGGGGTGACACTTGCCACAGGCTTCCGCCATGTTCGTGGCGTGGAAGGGGTTTTCTTCGCTGTCGAGCGGCAGCACGTTGTGCTTGCCGTGGCATTGCTTGCAGGAGGCATCGAGCTTGCCCTGCGAACTCGCAAGACTCAGCTGCACGGCATGGAACTGATGGTCCATGACGGCGTCCTGGTGACAGCTGGTGCAGCGCACCGGGGTGATATTTTCCTTATGCGGCAGTTCCTCCGGATCAAAACCGGTGTGACAGGAAACGCAATCGAGATCCGCGTGCGGTGATTTTTTCAGCACGGCAGGATTCGCGTAGATGGAGACGGTCCGTCCGTTCTTCTCCATCTCGAACTCGGGGTCGTTGTGACACATGAGGCATTCCTCCGCCGACTGTGCGAACACGGTGGCCGGAAAGAGGAAAATCATGAGGAGAAGGAGAGATGCGGGGATCAAAGTCTTTTTTGCAGGCATCGAATGGGCCTTGGGTGGGAGGTGCATGTGTGTTGCCTGGTCAGATGTGCGATATACTATTGTTTTTTCACGAGTGGCAATAGTTGGTAAGGGAAACTATTGCCATCCCAAATTGGCAAAAATCCACATATAAATCCATAGAAAAACAGGGTTTTTTTTATCCACGGATTTCAGGAGATCAAGACCGGAATACGGAATAGGCCAGGGCCTGCCATCGCCGGATTTCTCAGATCCCGAGATGGCAATCCGAGCAGGGTACTTCTTTCCATGCCTCGTCAATATTTGCCGGATGCGTAAATGGCATGCCGTTTTGATCGCTCACGGTTGCGCCCGGAGGACCCTGAGTGACGATGGTATGACACAGGTTGCAGTCATTGGAAATGACTTCGCCGTCTTCGGTGACATGTTTGTTGTCGTGACAGCGGAAACAGCCGACGTCATACATGTGACCGATATTGTTGGGATATCCCTTCCAGCTGACGCGCATGGAAGGAAAGAAGTTTCGTTCAAAGATGCGCTGGATTTCCACGATACCGCTGTCGACCTCGGCGCCGCGCTCGCGAAGCACCTCAGGTGCATGCGTGCGATACTCATCCTTTACAATGTCTGGTATGGTGGTAAGCGCTTCTTCCAGCGATGCGTATTCGCGCGTCAGTGCATGAGAGGCGATGGCGCGGATGTTGGGGAGGGTGCTCGCAATGCGCTCGCCGGCCATGGCATCGTTGATGGTACGGAAGGGAGGATAATAGATGTGCGATGGACGATTGTGGCAGTCGATGCAATCCATTTTGCGGGTTTCAAATTTTTCGAGGTCCGTGTCTCCATACTCGCTGTCCTCGGCGCGGAATACCCGGGTGACACCATCGAGGTCTGTGGATTCCACCCAGGGGATTTCCTGCCTCTTTTCGTCGACGGCGATGTAGCGGACCTTGTTCTCGGTGTTCATATGCCAGTGAATACCTTCGGTGGGACCCAGTTCACTCTGTCCACCACCGATTTTGAGCATCATGGTGATGCGCCAGGGCTGCGCATCGACTGTGTCGATCGGGAAATAAATTTTCTCCAGCTTCTTGTCACTGCTGAACTTGCTCGGCCAGTGGCAATGCTCACAGGTCTCGCGTGCGGGACGCAGATTCGCAATGGGGGTCTCGATCGGACGGCTGAACTTGTTGAAGATCACGGAGTATACCTGGTAGGCGCCGGATATCTTGGCCTTGACGAACCAGTCCGCGCCCTCACCGATATGGCATTCGGCGCAGAGCACACGCGCGTGAGGGGAATGCTGATAGGCCATGTATTCCGGATGCATCACCTCGTGACAGACCTCGCCGCAGAATTCCACCGATTCCGAGTAATTGTACGCCTGATATGTCCCGGCGGCAGACACGACGATAAGCAGCATGGTGCCAACAACAAAGACCATCACCGCGGCGCGATGCGTGGGCTCGTTGAGGTCGATAAGCATGTATTTGCGCGTCTTCCCCCCATGCTTGCGCAGTCTCCGTTTTTCCATCCATACACCGAACGGCACCAGCAGCAGTCCAAGGATCAGGATGCCCGGGATTATCATGTAGGTGAAAATCCCCAGGTACGGCGAACTCGTGTAACCCATGACATCCATGACGAAGAACACGAGTATGGTACCGAAAGAGACGAGTGCGATACCGACGCCGGTGAGACTTATGGGATTATAAACGGAGGAGGGAAGTTTGGGCATTGATAGGCTCTTATTTTTGGTGGACTTGCTCATAATATGATTTTATGATATTCGCGTCAAGAATTCCCTGTATCCTGTTTCCGTTGCAATCGTTCATGCTCTTTTGTAGTATTGCATATCATGCAGCCTGATAGTTACCGCATTATTTCCGGGGGACAGACGGGGGTTGATCGTGCCGCGCTCGATGTTGGCGCACAGCTGGGTCTCCCGACCGGTGGCTGGTGTCCCAGAGGACGGCTTGCGGAAGATGGACAGGTGCCCGCCGCATATCCTCTGGAGGAAACGCCTTCCGATGCCTACGAGCAGAGGACAATGTGGAATGTGCGTGATGCCGATGCCACGCTGCTGCTCGCGGTCAGTGCTCCACTTACCGGAGGCACACTCTTTACACAATCCGTCGCCGAGGGTATGCAGAAGCCGCATATGACAGTCATTCTCGATGATGCGACCTCACTTTCGATGACGGCAGAATGGCTGCGAAGAAACAGGACACGTGTGCTCAACGTCGCGGGTCCCCGCGAAAGCTCGCATCCGGGGATACAGCAGAGGGCCAGTCAGTTTCTTACCGAACTCTTCCATCTCTGGATAAGCCGGGAAGAGAATCCCGATATGGATTTACAACAAAAGGATTGAGATCATGCGTATTCTGACAATCCTGGCAGCCACGATGCTGCTCGCCGGCTGCAGTGGCAATACTGCATTGGATGAAGGAAAGCAGCAGCAGGCGGAGGCGAAAGCTCGTGATGCTGCTCAGGAACTTGCTGGAACGTTAATGGGGGAAGTGCAGAAGGCGATGAAGGAGAACGGTCCTTCGGGAGCAGTTCTCGTGTGCGCAGAAAAAGCGCAACCGCTTACAAATGAAATTGCTGACAGGTACGGTGTCACGCTCCGGCGCGTCACAACCAAACCCCGCAACCCTCTCGATGCTCCGGATGACTACGAACAGAACATCCTGGCGCACTTCGCATCGATGCAGGAAAAGGGGACGTTGGACTTCAAGACCACACATAGTGAAACTGTCACGGAAAATGGTATCCAGGTACTGCGTTTCATGAAACCCCTCACGATCAAGAAACCCTGCCTTGCCTGTCACGCTGCAGCCGAAGAGCTGGATGCGAACGTACGCCAGGCCCTGGCCGACCGTTATCCTGATGATCAGGCAACAGGCTACTCCGCAGGCGACCTGCGCGGCGCCATCAGTGTCACCGTGCCGCTGCAGTAAGTCGCTCAAAGACAAGTATCCGGTCAGAAGTTGAAGGTGAAACCGATCAATGATTGGAACTGGAAGCTTCCGTACTCCCCGAATCCCCACAGTCCCCGGAAATTTGCATCGATACTGCCATGCTCGTAGCGAAGCAGCTGGAAGTTCACCGAACCCAGCATGGTGGGGACGATCTGCGCTTCGAAAATATTTCCCTCGATAGTCAATTCCTTGTCTATGCGTCCATACAGGTACTGTACACCGGGACCGAAAATCAGGGTGAAACGACTGAAGGGACCAACAGCGAGAATGGCGTTCGCTCCGAGACCCCATAACGTCTCAACCGCATCGACATCCGTATCCTCACCTGGATAGTACACCTCCGGGTCCTCCGCCAGCCAGCGCTTGTAGACACGGTAATACGTGACTTCCGCTCCGAGCCAGACCCGCAAGCCGAGCGTGTCGAGTTCTACCATCCCCTGTAAACCTGTGGCGAAGCCGCCTGCCGATGTCAGGTTGGTGCCGTCGTACATGTCCTGCAGCACATCCGCGGGATTATTCATGGAGTTGTACCCGGCAAGCACCTGCACGTTGATGGGGACGTTTTCTTTCTTGGTGCGCTTCAGACGGAAGCCGTCCTCCTGCGCAAACACGTTCGTGATGCTGCCGAAAAGGAAGAGAAGGGTCAGGAGTAAAAGGCTGGTGACGTTCTGTCGCGCGTTCATTGCTGATCGCTTTGATGAGACAATGCGGTTCTGGACTCAATTTGAGCCTTGCTGCAACAATATCCAAGACCACGGGAGTTCAAAAACAGGTCCCTCCTCGCCATGGAACATTCCACTGCAATTCCCGCTGAGGGGAACCTGACTGCAATCAACGCACCCAGGCCGGCAGACTGTCGAAGCTGATGGAGAACACGGCTGTCCCGAGCAGATACATCATGACGGTGACGAGTGCGACACCGATCAGGTTGAGAACGATACCAGTCTTCGCCATCGTCCTGATACCGATCCATGGCGAGGAAAACACGATGGCATTGGGAGGGGTGGCCACAGGGAGCATGAAGGCGAAGGAAGCATTGAGCGCGGCGGGCAGCATGAGCAGCATGGGGTGCTCGCCCAGGCTCACGGCGGCGGCGGCCATGACCGGGATCAGAATACTGGCTGTCGCGGTATTCGAGGTCAGCTCTGTCAGAAACGTCAACAGCAGGCAGGTGAGCAGTATCATTCCCCATATCGGTATGTCCTGCAGTTGTGTCAGCGCGCTGCCGAAGTACCCGGTGACACCGCCCTGCTGCATGCCCTGCGCGAGGGCGAAGCCGCCACCGAAAAGCAGGAGGATGCCCCAGGGAATGCCGCGCTGGATTTCATGCCAGGTGAACAGCGGACGACGTTTCTCCCCGGGAAGGAGGAAGAGCAGCACGGCTGCTGCCATCGCAATGGAAGTGTCGGTGATGTCGGGCAGCACGTCGGTGAGTCCGGGAATGCGCAAGCTGCCGATCTGCAGAGGAACGCGGAATATCCAGCCCGCAGCTGTCAGCAGGAATACTGCGAGAACCAGGCGCTCACTGCGTTTCATTGTTCCCATCTCGAGCAGAGCAGCTCTGATGCCTGTTCGTTTCTCGCCTGCGATGCGTACGTGCTGCAGTCTCGTGGTCGGGAGTACACGTATCAGAAGCAGCCAGGTGAGTGGCAGGAAAATCAGGACGATGGGGATGCCGAAGAGCATCCACTGCACGAAGCCGATGGGAGGAGCCTGGGGATACAGCTGAGAAAGCACGCCCGCCAAAACGATGTTCGGTGGCGTTCCGATAAGCGTACCCACGCCGCCGATGCTCGCCGCGTAAGCGACGCCGAGAAGGATGGCGACGGCGAAGCGGGGGAAAGAGGTGTCTGCATCGTCGGGGCGGACCTGCTCGATCACAGCGAGGGCGATGGGGAGCATGAGCATGACGGTCGCGGTATTGGAAATCCACATCGAGAGAAAAGCCGTGGCGAGCATGAAGCCGAGGACGAGACGTGCGGGACCAGATCCCACGATCAGGATGACGCGGAGCGCGATGCGGCGGTGCAACCCGCTGCGTTCGACGGCGAGGGCGAGCACGAATCCGCCAAGAAAAAGAAAGACAAGAGGATGTGCGTACGGAGCCGCGGCATCAGTGACGGACATCATGCCGAAGGCGGGAAAAAGAAGGAGTGGGAGCAGCGCGGTGACGGGAATGGGCAGGGCTTCAGTCATCCACCAGACTGCCATGAGTGTGGCAGTGGCGAGCACCTGCTGTCCGTGGATTCCGAGCGCCTCCGGCATGGGAAGCAGCAGGATGACGGCGAACAGTGCAGCGCCGAGGAGGAGTCCGGTTCCGCGCAGCACTGCAGGGGACTGAAGACTCTGCGCCTGGGGCATGGCAAATCACGTAACGTTCGTTACATCAGGACATATCGCTGAATGAAATCCCGCACCGCGGCATTGAAGCGCACCGGCCTTTCGAGGCAGCTGAGATGTCCCGCATGCGGGAGCAGCTGTAATTCCCCGTTCCTCAGCACTTCCTTCATCCCTTCGGATTCGACCGGAGGGATGAGTGTGTCCTCTCCGCCTGAGATGACACAGACGGGCAGGACAGTCTCGGAAAGCGCATTGAATGAGTCGGGCCGAGCCGCCATGGCTTCCAGCATGCCAGCACTGCCTTCGGGGGTGGCGTGCTGAAGGATTTCCTCAACGCAGCGCACAACGTCCGGTGCGGAGGAAACGGTGGTTTCTCCGAGCAGTTTCCCGAGCATCTCATCGCGCAGATCCTGCATACCGCCTTCACGAATGGCCGCAGCCTGCGTGGATCGATTCAGTTTCGCTGCTGGCGTATCAGCAGTGGCGCGAGTGTTGGCAAGTATCAATCCTGCAAGCCGGTCCGGATGCCGCCGGAGGAGGGAAAGCGCAATGTACCCACCCATGGAACATCCGCAGGCGACGGCGCGGTCTATGCCACGGTCGTCGAGAAGTTCGACAGCCATATCCGCCGCGTCATCGAGTGAGAATGCATCGGGAAATTCCCCACCTCTGCCGAAACCCGGAAGATCGTAGGTGAGGACGCGGTAAAAGGTACTCAGATCCCGGCGCTGTGCGCGCCACATGCTTGAATTGAGCGGGAAAGCATGGATGAACAGCAGCGGGAGCCCGCTGCCGTCATCCGTGTAAAATGCTGGTAACATGGAAACAATGACCTGTTACTGAATGCTATTTCTTTGCAAAGGGCACATCCGCGACATGCTGATACGACACGTCGAACTCGAGGTAACGATCCGCACCCGAACCCTGCACCATACTTCCCGCGGCACCGCGTTTGACCAGCAGACGGAAGTACAGGTACTTGTTGTTGCGGCTCAGACGGCCGTAAATGACCTTGCCCGCGCTGACCTGGGCGCTGGTGATGCTGATATCGTGCTTGCTGTACGTTGCCGTACTCGGTGCGGTGGTAGCGAACTGTTCGTCGAGATCGTCCGCGTCATAGGAAACGGTGGAAAACTGCGTCTCGAGTCCCTCATTGTTCGCGGCGTCGGGACTGACGATGCGGAGGAAGTTGGATGTCGTATTCGGCGCATCGACATAGAGATCTCCGCGATCACGGAACTCCTGTCCCGCCTGGGGAATGACTTCCGCGATACCGCTGGCGTTGAAAAGGTCAACAGCACTGTTGAACGTGCTCGACGTCGTGGCATATACGCGAATTGGATCGCCGGTCTGATTCACATAGCGGCGGATGGCCGGTGCCCATTCGATGGCGACGGAGGTCGGACTCTCCTTGTCCTGCGTTGTGACGGCCCAGATGGTAAACACATAGCGCGTGCCGTTGAGCAGTCCGGTGACCGTATGACCATCACCACGGGGTGCATTGACGACTGTTGATGTGTTGTCGTCTTCATTCTTGACGTTAATCTTGTACCCGCCGAAATTCTCCTGTCCCTCGCTCGAGGAAGGATCCCAGTGCAGGATCACGGCTTCATCGGATGAGGAGGCGCGGACATTTGTCGGGGCCGCAACATCAGGGTCGACCGGTTCATTCGTCGATTCTTCATCACATGCACTGAAAACGACAAGCAGTGCGACAATCATCAGAATGCGGAAACGCTTTTCCATCGTCATATTCTCCGTTGCTGGTGAATGCCCACTCATTCCGCGTGGGAAGAGGGGCGGCTACAGTGATTAATGCGGAAAGATAGAGAATTTCATGGCAAATGGACAGTAAGAAAAAAGGCCGTTCCGAAGCGGAACGGCCTTTTTTCATCCCTGACGGGAAGATCAGTGCTTGGCGAACTTGTTGTTCGGTGCATTCTGGAAGGAAACGACCATCTCGAAGTAGCGGTCGTTGCCGGTGCCCTGCACGAGGCGTCCGTTGCTGCCCTTTTTGACCAGCAGACGGAAGTAGAAATAGTCGCTGCCACGAACGAGGCGGCCCCAGTAGACCTGTCCCGCGCTCACCTGGCCGTTGTCCGGCATAATCTCACTGAGCGTGTAGCTGCTGGCTGCAGGGGCTTCAGTTGCGAGCTGGTCGTCGAGATCATCGGTCGCTACTGATGCCTGCGAGGAGAACTGCGTCTCCATGCCCTGGTTGTTGGCTTCGGCAGGACTCATGAGCTTCAGGACGTCGGTGTCGCTTGCGGCATAGACGTACAGGTCACCACGATCCTGGAATTCCTGTCCCGCCTGCGAAATGACTTCAGTCATACCGTTGTCATTGTAAAGATCGATGGCGCTGGGCTCGGTGGCGGAGGTGGTGGCATACACGCGGATGAGGTTCCCACCGTTGTCGACGGCATTGCGGACAGCAGGGGACCAGTCAATCTGTGCGAAACCGGTGCTCTCCTTACCCTGATCGGTGAGGGAACGGATGGTGAAGGTATAGATCACGCCATTGGTGAGTCCGTCGATACGAACGCTGCTGATTCCCGCACCAGCCGTGATCGGCGTACCGGTCTGGTTGGTCGAGGTGTTCAGGATGGTGATGCTGTAGCTTCCGAAATTGGTAGCGGATTCGTCGATGGACGGTGTCCAGCTCAGGAACACGGCACCATCATCGGAGGCGGCCATCAGATTGGTCGGTGCGGCGACTGCAGGGTCGGTGTCGACCGGGTTATCGCTGTTCTCGTCGCAGGCGGTGAATGCCACGGCAACCAGGATCGCGAGCGCGAACATCTTGAGAACATTGAAATGCTTCATTGATTATCCTCTGTGATAATTGATGTGGATTTGTGTGATCGTATTTCGTTATCAGGCTCGTATCTGCTTCAACAGATCGCCACGGACGATTGTTCCCGTGTCCGGCGGTGAATCAGATTGAAGCACACGGTTGAAAACCGTACTTTCCTCTGTCCCGTTGCAATGCAGATTATTTTTAAATATACGGAATTTTCCATGAGAGTTGCATTCCTTTTCGCAGTGCTGTTGCTGCTTGGCTCGCCGCTTGCAGCCCAGGTGCCGCAACTGCGAGAGATGATACAGAATACACCGGACACTCCACATCGGCAGTATCCGTCGACGGGCAGATTCGTTTTTGATGCTCCGGCCTTTGCTCGCATACAGGGCCTCCCACAGGGCCTCCCGCAGGGCCTCCCGGTGGATATTCAGGGCCTCCCGGTGGATATTCAGGCAGAAGACCTGGTCGTGGGTTTCCCCAATCCGAACGAGGTGCGGGAAATTACCTCCGACCTCGATGTCGATGGCAATGTCATCATCGTCAACAACGGGAAATTACGTGTCAAAGAGGCACGGCTCCGCGTGCGCGGCAACGTGCAGGTCGTGGGGAATGGAGGCTTTGAAGTGCAGAGCGGACTCCTTGAATTCCAGCAGGAGTACGTATACCAGTTCGGTTTCGTGGTCACGAACACTGCGAGCGTCTGGTTCAATGACGCCACGGTGCAGACCGGCGGGTATAACATCAGCTGCGCTCTCATCGATACTGCTGCCCTGCGTATTGACGGCAGCAGTTTCGGGGGCGGCATCATGACGACGACCGTGAGCGGTCACGCACGCGTGGATGCAACAGGCAGTGAACGCGTTGGGGAACTTTTGTTCTTCGATTCGACCACCGGTGTGTTCAACGGATGCGACGGACTCCTGACCTGGGTCACGCTGCCTGAAGGCTGCACACTCGATGCGCAGTTCCCCGGAACCCAGGTGCTCGACAGCTGGAGTTTCCCCGGAGATGCCGGGAGTCATTCCGGATTCGACTTCAGCCTTTCCTACAATGGCTGCACAAACCTGCTCTGGGGATTGATGCTCGAACCCGGCTGCGAGGCTACGCTGCGCGACTCCGATCTGCTTGCCGTGGGCGCATTGTTTCGCGGCAGCGGTTCAGGGGTGGTGAACGGACTCGTCAACCATGGCATCTCCAGCAGCTATCATTATCCCGTGCAGGACCGCAATGTGCAGTTTGAAGGTTGCTCGGTGCAGATCTGGAATCTCTATGCGCTCGATTCCTACCAGCTTTCCATCCGCAACAGCATCATTGGCGAGGTGCTCGCCATGGGGAATTCCGATGTCGCATTGCAGACCACGATCTGCGACGGGACCGGCGGCTATCTCGGGACGCAGGACCAGGCGAGGATGACACTGATACAGTCTTCGGTTACGGCGCCGGTCATCGCAAGAGATCAGAGTCAGCTGACACTGCTCTTTTCCTCTGTGCAGGGCAGTATTCCCCGCGCCGCGGACAACGGTGTGATCGCGCTCTTCCATTCAAATTTCTCGGATCTTCCCATTGTCGATCCCGAAGCCGCTGCCTTGGTGATGGGCATTGACGATCCCTCGCAGGCCGAGGTTGATGCAGACGTACCGCTTCGTGGCAGCGTACGTTTTCTGCCTGGCGACGCTCTGCCTATCCATTTTGTGTCCTTCTGGTTCGATGCGGCACGCGTCGATACACCGGACGAACTGACCTACGTCTCCCAGCCCTCCATACGTGAGCGCTTCCGCGATACGCTGGGTGTGTGGGATACGCGTGAACATGTTCCGGGCAGTCATTACGTAACACTGCACATGAGGATCAGCACCGGCGATACCATCAGTCTGCCCGCGACCATAATGCTCACCGAATCCACTGTCGGAATTGATTTCCCGGCATCGCCACGCATTCTGCAACTCGATGCATGGCCCAATCCGCTTGTCACCGGCGCCCCGCTGCAGCTGGAACTCGGGGGTGCCGATCGGGCAACGCTTACCGTCGTCGATTTGCTGGGACGTGTGCAGCACAGCATCACGCTTCGGTCGGGACAGACGCAATCCCTGCCACTGGACGATCTTTCCCCGGGCGCATATACACTCTATCTGCAGACGCCGAAAGGTCAGCTGACACGGCAGTTGCGTGTGCTGCGGTGATCCCATTGGAGACGCACAGAACCACAGACGCGCACAGAACCACAGACGCGCACAGGACCACAGACGCGCACAGAACCACAGACGCGCACAGGACCATGACCACATGAAATTTCCCGCGAAATCCATACTGGTGATTCGCATGAGCGGCATCGGCGACGTGTTGTGGACGACGCCGCTGCTCGCAAACCTGCGTCGCGCATACCCGGATGCGCATATCGCCTACGTAGTACGCACTGCCAGCGCTCTCGTACTCGAGAACAATCCCGATGTGGATGAGCTCCTGCTGTTTGAAGACGAGCGCATTCGCTGGCAGCTGGGATTTTTGCGCCGTCTGCGCCGCAGACACTACGATCTCTCCATTGATCTTATCTGTTCTCCCGCCACGGCTATTCAATCTGTTGTCAGCGGAGCACGCACACGCATCGGTTTTGATTTTCGCGTGCGGGAAAAACTTTATAACCACCGGCTTTCTGCGCGTGAAGCCAATGCGGGACATGAAGTGGAGTTCAATCTCTTCGTGCTTCGCTACATGGGGATACCCGAAGTGACCACAGATCTTGTCTGGAGGGTGTCCGATGACGAAGCTGCGCGGGCAGGAGAGTGGTGGGAAGAGAGCGCTCTGCGAGGTGATTCGCGCGTGATCGGATTGATTCCGACAGGCGGCTACCCATCGAAAAAATGGCCGCTGGACCACTGGATCGAACTCACGCAGCACATGGAATTGAAGGACCGCCGTTTCCTCGTGTTCTGGGGGAGCGATGCGGAGCGCCGGGATGCAGAGGCTATCGCGCGTGAGAGCAAGGGACGCGCTGTTGCCGCACCGAAAGGCACGCTGCGCAACGCCGCGGCCCTCATGCAGCGATGCGCATCCATCGTCGGCAACGACAGCGGTCCCACGCATATCGCAACCGCATTGCAGAAACCCGTCGTTGCCTTCTATGGTCCTTCCGACCCCCGAAGCCAGGGTCCATGGAGCAAGAAAGCGCGCGTGCTGCAAATCGACGACGTTGAAACGCGATGCTGCCGAAAGCTTGAATGCGCGGATCCTGTCTGCATGTACGGCATCACGGTGCAGCGCACCGCGGCAACGCTGCGTGCCCTGGAAGCTGAGCACAGTGCGGTGGGAGCGTAATCATGCAGGCATCCGTCGTTATCGCCGTGTACAACAAGCCGGAATCGCTGCAGTTCCTGCTGGAGGCTTATGCGCAGCAGAGCATGCGGGAGTTCGAGATCATCGTCGCCGACGACGGCTCTGGTCCCGAAATCGAACGCGTTGTAGCAGAGGCAAGGGCACAGCACGCGCTGGAGCTTCAGCATCTCTGGCATGAGGATGACGGGTGGAGGAAAAATGTCATGCTCAACAACGCCGTGCGTGCGGCGCGCACCCCGTATATGATATTTACCGATGGCGACTGCCTGCCGCATCGCCGCTTTGTCGAAGACCACGTCCGATACAGTGAAGAGGGACGTTACTGCTGCGGCAGACGCGCGGAAATGAGCGCACGATGGACCGCCCGGCTGACGCTGGAGCGGGTGCGAGAAGGGATGTATCAGCGTATCGGACTGTCGGAGTGGTGGGATGGCATCACCGGACGGGCGCAGCGTGTGGAAGACGGACTGCGTTTTGAAAGTCCCCGCCTCAGGAACATATTGCATGCTGCACCGCGCGGCATGCTCGGCAGCAATTTCTCCGTACACCGCCAGGCGCTTGAACGCGTCAACGGGTTTGACGAGGTATATGACGGACCAGGTTGCGGGGAGGACAGTGATGTTCAGCTGCGGCTTGACCGCGCAGGGTACACCTGCAAATCACTGCGGCACCTGGCAATACAGTATCACATGTATCATCCCGCGACGCGCGTCCCGCAGCGCTGCCTCGATCGTTTCGCTCAGGTTCAGGCGGGGAATTCCATACGCTGCAGCCGTGGACTGCGGCATGAAGATCCTTCATCCGACGGACAACATCCTTGAAAATCATTCTTCGCATACTTCGCCACATCCTTCCCTACAAGAAGAACCTCGGGATTGCTTCCGTTTCCATGTTCTTCTCCGTCGTCTTCAACATGGCGACCGTGGTGCTGATCATTCCGTTCATCAACATTCTGTTCGAAGACACCTACCCTGTCACGGAGCCTGTCCCTGCGTTCTCGCTCGAGACCATAAAGCCGTGGGCGCTGACGCAGATGAATAATCTCATGGCGTCCACCGATGCGCTCACCGCGCTCAAGGCGCTGTGCCTCATGATTGTTGGTGCCTTTGTTTTCAAAAATCTCTTTTCCTATGCGCAGACCTGGTTCATGGCGCCGGCAGAGCAGGGCATTATCCGTGATTTGCGGCAGTTCCTGTTCGAGCACATGAACCGTCTTTCCCTCAGCTATTTCTCCGAGGAAAAGAAGGGAATGCTCATGTCGCGCATCATCAGTGACGTGCAGCTTGTGAACGACAGCGCCATTGCGGTGGTCAACAGCATGTTCCGCGATCCACCACAGATCTTTGTGTACACCCTTACCCTGTTCATCATCGACTGGCAGCTCACGCTCATTGTTTTCGTGCTGCTCCCAGTCACGGGCTTCGTCCTTGCGAAAATCGGCAACTGGGTACATCGCGAGAGCGACCGCCTGCAGGAGTCCATCGCGCGCATCACCACCGTACTCGACGAAGCACTCTCGAGCATGCGCATCATCAAGGCGTTTCGTACCGAGCGTTTTGAGGTCGCCCGTTTCCGCAAAGAGAACGATCAGTATTTCCAGACCTTCGTGAACATCAAGCGGCGCAGGGAGCTGGCCACACCCATTACGGAAATTCTCTCCGTGCTTGTCGTCGTGGTGATTCTCTGGTTCATGGGTGATGCCATTTTGACGGGACGCAGCGACATGAGCAGCGGCATTTTCGTTGCCTACATTTTCGCCATGCTGCAGATGATGCAGCCTCTCAAGTATTTCGGACAGACCATCAACCATGTCGCACAGGGCGTGGCGGGAGCGAAGCGGGTGTTCGGTGTGCTCGATATCGACCCGCGCATTGTCGACAGCGAGAACGCGCAGGATGTCAACGGTTTTCATGACAGTATCAACTTCCGCGACGTGCGTTTCCGGTATGATACAGGTGACCAGATTCTGAATGGTATTGATGCGGAAATTCGCGCCGGGGAAGTCGTCGCCATTGTTGGACCGAGTGGGACCGGGAAAAGTACGATGGTCGATCTCGTCCCGCGTTTCTACGATGTCACCGGTGGCTCGATAGAACTTGACGGGAAGGATGTGCGGGATATCCGTGTGCATTCACTGCGGAAGCTGATGGGTATCGTTACGCAGGAAACCTTCCTGTTCAATACCACCATTCGTGAGAACATCGCCTACGGGGAGGATGAAATCGATATGGATCGCGTGATCGAATCTGCGCGCGCGGCCAATGCACATGACTTCATCCTTGAGACCCCGGACGGATACGATACCACGATCGGTGACCGCGGGGTCAAGCTCTCGGGTGGTCAGCGGCAGCGGTTGTCCATCGCACGGGCCATATACAAAAATCCCCCCATTCTCATTCTTGACGAAGCGACATCCTCTCTCGACACCGAGTCGGAAGTGCTTGTGCAGAAGGCTATCGAAAACCTGATGCGCGGACGCACATCCATCGTTATCGCGCATCGCCTGTCCACCATACAGAAGGCGGATCGCATCTATGTGCTCGACGCCGGCCGCGTGGTGGAAACAGGGAAGCATGAGGAATTGCTGCGCAATGAGGACGGTTTGTACGCGCGTCTCTATCAGATGCAGTTCCAATTATGATCGAAGCATGGCGGCGCAGCGCCGCACAGGATCTGCGTCATGCGTTTCGTGGCAGTTGGCGTGAACGGGCGATATGGATCACATCGCTCGCAGCCATCGGCACGCTGATGTTTTCCATCGCCATCGCACAGGCGGCCGTGCTGCTCGCCGGGCTTTTCTGGGGATATCATCAGCTGCGCGGGGGGAGCTGTACCGCGCGACGTTCGCCGCTGCTGTATCCTTACGCGCTGTTCGTCCTTGCCCGGATTGCAGCCATCCCTTTCAGCATCGACCCCTCGATCAGCGTCGATGCGTTGAGGACGGAAATTTTCTTCTACGTTTTCTTCTTCGTCCTCCTCTGTGCGCTGGATGCCCGGCGAGAGGACCAACTGCGTGTGATTCTTTATCTGCTCGTCCTTGCCGGACTGCTGGCTACCGTGGCGGGATTTATCCGCATGGGACTCGGTATGGACGCGCGGCTTACCTCGACGACTGCGGGCTATTATACGCTGGGTGGTTTTCTGGCAATCATCTATGCCATGAGTTTCTCGCTGGGGAGGCGGAAAGATATTTTCCCGTCACGCGTGATATGGCTTGTCATCTGTGCCATCCTTCTTGTGGGACTGCTGTTCACGTTCAACCGTCTGCACTGGGTGGTAGCGGCGGTGGCCACGCTCGTGATCGGACTGCGCAGGGAGCGGCGTATCGTGCTGGTTCTTACCGCGCTGGCGCTGCTGCTTCTCATTACCGTTGAACCGCTGCAGCACCGTTTCCTCCAGCTGCTCAACGCCGGTTCGAATCTGTCGGGAAGGGACGTCATCTGGCGCGGTGCCTTCATGCTGATCGGTGAGCATCCCGTGACGGGATTCGGTCTTCGCACTTTTCATGAAATCTTTCCGCTCTTTGATCAGTTGATAGATAAAGGAGTGGGCAGCTGGCACAACGACTACCTCCAGGTGTATATGGACAGCGGATTGATGGCCCTCGTGCCCTTCCTCGCTGTATTCGGAACAGCGACCTGGATGGGTTGGCGAAACTGGAAAGCCTGGCCACAGGGCAGTTTGCAGCACGATCTCAATACCGCTGCGATAATCGGGCTGCTCGGCTTCGCGATCGGCGGAGGCACGCTTGATTCGCTGCTTTCGATTCTGTTTCGTACCTTGTTGGCCCTGATTGCCGTCCTCTATGCGGCGAAACCGTTGCTGAGTGCAACTGAGAGGTGACATGGCAACTCGAAAACACATCGGCTCTGAGCAAAATTGCGGTGGTGAGACGTATCCGCAGTTCTGTGACTTCAGCTGTCCCCATGCGGATTTCAGTGACCCGAGTGCGGTCGGTGCGTGCCGACGCGATATCGGCGTCTGGTGCCGCAAGGCGGGCCGCCTGCATAACAAAAACACCCGATGCCTCTTTCACCGTGGCGATCGCGAAAGCGCAGGCACTCCGTGAGAAAATCGCCCTTGACAAAGCTTGGCCCATTCGCTATAATTGGCGCGGTGTCTCATGTAATCGTTGCACCGACGAATCTCATGAGTCAATATTTTTTTTACTCTAGCACCAGGAGAATTACACAATGATATGGACCATGGAACTCGCTTCCTGGCTCGACGATGCACCTTTCCCCGCAACACGAGATGAATTGATTGATTACGCAACGCGCATTGGTGCCCCATTGCAGGTGATCGAGAACCTTCAGGAACTCGAAGATCCTGATGAAACTTATGAGTCCATCGAAGACATCTGGCCTGACTATCCGGTGGATGAAGACTATTTTTACGGTGACGAGGAAAACGACTATTAATTGTTTTGCAGCCACCCACAGCGAGCACACTCTGGAGTAACCCGAATAGTATTGCAGCCCGGCATTTCGCTGGGCTGTTGCGCTCATTGTGTCTGTTCCTTCCTGCCTTCCTGCTGCTCCCCGCATCCTCCTTCGCACAGCCAGATCCCACACGCTACGATTCCATCCTCGTCGATGAAGTACTCATCGAAGGAAATGAGAGCTTCGATGACAGTGAACTGCTGATCAACCTGCAGACACAGGAAACACCGTGGGGATTTTTCAGCTGCCTGTACAACAATATCGGCGCACGCTTCCCGCTGGCGAAGGAACCGCAGTTTTTTGACTACCCGGCATTTCAGGACGATCAGAAAACCCTCCTCACGTTTTACCGGAACCACGGGTTTTTCAACGCGAAGGTTGAAGGCAGCTATACACGACTCGAGGATGATGACGGCATATTCGTGAAATTCATCATTGATGAGGGCGCGCCTTCGATGATCGATTCGATTGCCTATCGCAACCTCGACAGCCTTCCTGCCGGGGTGCAGGATGAGGTCCTTTCGGACCGCCTGCTTGTTCCGGGACGCCGATACAACGCGGCTGATGTCGCATCGGAACGCGGCCGCGTTCTCTCCATTCTCGGGAATACGGGGTATCCACGTGCGTTTTCAGACAGCATTCTCGTCGAGCGGAAACTTTCAAACAACAACGTCGTGATTAAGCTGGGCTTCCATCACGGTCGCCGCCTCTACTTCGATGGCATCTCGGAAAAAATTATCGGAGTGAATGAACTCAACCTCGCGCGGCAGATCATTTATGACCGCCTGGATTTCAGGACGGGCGATGTGTATTCCAAGGCCGCGCTGTATGAAGGACAGGTGAGCCTCAATCGCCTGGGAGTTTTTTCCTACGTCTCGCTCACGCCTGATTTGCCCCCGATCGAGAACCGACAGGATTCACTTGTTCGCATCCAGCTGGAGTTGGCTCCACGCAAGCGATTCGAACTGGCCCCCGCCGTGATCCTGAACAATCAGCTGCGTGGTCTGACGACGGGTGCTGAAGTGTCCTTTCTCATGCGCAATGTGTTTGGCGGGGCACAGTCGCTGACCACACGTGTCAACTACCTCGGCAGGATTGGAGACTTTGGACGGGACTTTACGAAAACCTACCTGAGCACCTCGCAGCTGACATTTGAACAGCCGTACCTGTTTTCAAACAAGAATTCTGCAATTTTTACATCTTCATACAGCCTGGTCGCAGAACAAAATCTCGCGCGCGGCAGCATCATTCAGTTCGCTGTCGGTGCCAAGCGCTACTTCAGTCCATCGCTGATCGGTGATGTGACATGGACGTATGAAATCTCGGAATTCACCGGCGACGCGAAGGCGCTGCTGGGCAGGGGCCTGATCAATATCGATACGACGGAAACCATCAATTTCCGTAACAGTATTCGTGGACTCTCACTCCAATACGACGTTACCGACGATCTGTTCAATCCCACAGGCGGCTATTCGCTGAAAGGCCTATTCGAGGAAGCCGGGTATCTCGAAGACCTCGGTATCAGTCCCCTCCCGCAGAACGATGCCGCGAAGGGAATACGCTCCACCGAGTACGTAAAGCTCGAGGGACTGTTCCGCTACTTCGCGGACATGTCGGCGAATGAGACGACGATTTACGGTTTCAAATTCCGTCTCGGCGGCATTTTCCGATACGGAAGAAGCAAGGAGGAAGATCTCCCGGTACCACCGAACCGCCGCTATTATGCCGGAGGCGCATCGAGTGTGCGCGGATGGACCTCGCGGCAGCTCGCTTCGAATCCCGAACTGATCAATATCGGGAGTAATGCCCTGCTCGAGCTGAGCAGTGAGTTCCGCTGGCATCTCTGGCCGGACGCCGGGAACTGGCTGGATGGATTCTGGCTGGTGACCTTCGGAGACGCAGGCAATCTGTGGGAGGAGTTCAACCAGATCGCTGTGCGCGAAATTGCCCTTGCAGTGGGTTTCGGAATACGCTACAACATGTTTATCGGTCCCATTCGCGTGGATTTCGGTATGAAAGTCTACGATCCTTCGCTGCCGGGGTATCAATGGTTCTACGAAAAACGTCTCTGGGGTGACGTGGTACGGAAAGGGGTGTTTCAATTCGGTATCGGCCACGCATTCTGATTTCACAGCGGAGAGTTCATGTCCTGGGATCGCATCATAGGTCAGCAACGTGTCAAGCAACTCCTTCAGCGCATGCTGGAGAGCGAGCGCATTCCACATGCCCTGCTGTTTTACGGACCGGAAGGCGTCGGCAAGGAAGCCGCGGCCATCACCTTTGCCCGTGCGCTGAATTGCGAGCAAGGGGGCTGGGAACCCTGCGGGACCTGTGCGTCCTGCCGTGGCATGGCTGAGCTGCATCATCCCAATCTCAAGCTGATCTTTGCGCTGCCGTCGAAAGACGACGAATCGAGCGCCGTCGACAAGCTCTCATCGGACGAGCTTGAGGAAATGCATCAGCAGATCGCCGAGAAAGCGGAGAACCTGTATCATCGCATACGGATGAGCAAAGCGAGCGTCATCAAGGTCAGCAGTGTGCGCGACATTCGCCGTGAGGCGGCATTCCGCGCCGGGAAAGGTGGGCGCACCGTCGTTGTGATCTGCGAAGCGGATCTGATGAACAGCAGTGCTGCGAACGCACTGCTCAAGACGCTGGAAGAACCGGGCGGTGACCTCCTGCTCATTCTCTGCACGTCGCGAAAAGACGCACTGCTGCCGACCATCGTATCGCGCTGTCAGTCCATCCGCTTCGACACGCTGCCGGAAGAACTGATCCGCGAAGCCCTCCAGCGCGAACAGGATGTGCAGCGCGAGCAGGTGGATGCCGCGGCGCATCTCTCGGGCGGGAATTATGCTGCTGCACTCGAGATGGCGCGTGAGGGGGGACTGATTTCCCGTGAGGAAGTTCTGCAGTATGTACGTGATGTCGTACTGAACAATCCGATCAAGCTGTTTGACAGGATACAGGGTATTCTCGGACGGGAAGACAGACAGACGCTTTCACGTTTTCTCATTTCCGTCGGCAGCTGGTTTCGTGATGTAGAAGCGTTGCAGGCCGGGGCGCAGAACATCATCAATACGGATTTGCGGGACCCGCTCGAGAAATTCGCTGCCCACTATCCTGACGCGGATTGCTCCCGTGCCGTCGACGAGATAGAACATGTCATTGCCCTGCTTCGGAAAAATGTGCATCTTGCAACTGTGATGATCGTGCTCTCCCATCGCCTGCGCAGCTGCATCATCCCGCCCTCCTGACCGAAAGGAAACTAGGTAGAGATTAGATGGCCTCACAGGAAACTCCCCATACAGAACAGAATAAAGAAGAGAAAACTGAACGTAAGGACGTTCCTCTCGAACTGCATAAGCTCGACGATTCCGTTCTGGTGTATTCCAGTGAGGAAGGCGCCGTGGATGCGGATAAGGACGAACAGACTATCGGACATGATGGGTCTGACTGTCACGGGACGACCGCGGAAGGCGAGAAAATAGATACATCGCCATATGTCGAAGTGGTTTTCAAGGGTGAACGCCGCGGTTACTACATGAACGCGGCCGGGCTCGGCATTGAAGAGGGGACGTACGTCGTGGTGGAAGCGGAAAAGGGCGTCGATGTCGGCATCGTCGGAGCGATCGGTGATACGGCCTACATGAAAAGCCGGCTTCGTATGCGCCCCTGCAAGGAAACACCGAAGAAGATCGTGCGCGAGGCGACGGACGCCGACATGAAGGTGATGTTCTATCACCGCGAACAGGAACAGACGGCATTTCAGATCTGTCTCGATCGCATCGCCAAGCTGAATCTGCCGATGAAGCTCGTGGATGTCGAGTATCAGTTCGATCGCAATCGTATTACGTTTTATTTCACTGCCGATGGACGCGTGGATTTTCGTCAGCTCGTGCGTGAACTCGCCGCTGAATATCGAACCCGCATTGAGCTCCGCCAGATCGGTCCGCGTGACGAGGCAAAGCGTATGGGAGGCTTTGGTGTCTGCGGCAGAGAGCTCTGCTGCAGCTCATGGCTGGGGATGTTCGAGCCGATCTCGACAGACATGGCCCGGCTGCAGAACCTGACCATCAATCCGTTCAAGCTGGCCGGACAGTGCGGGCGATTGAAGTGCTGCCTCAGTTACGAGGCCCAGTTGTACGAAGAGCTTCTCAAGCGTTTCCCGCCCCTCGATTACCGGCTCAAAACCAGTAAAGGCGAAGGTAAGATCGAGAAGGTCGATATTTTCCAGGACGCCATTTATGTGCACTATCCCAGGGAAAACGCCTGGGACAGGCTAACACTCGACGAGGTGAACGCCATCATACAGCAGCCGTCGAATGACGGCGCAAAAAAATCCCCCAGATAGGGGGATTTTTTTAAGAGGGGGAACGGCGGTTCGAGCTTATTTTTTCATCCAGCTCTGCCAGTACTCTTTCCATTCCACACTTTCCGCATCCGCGCTGACATGCAGCGTATTCACCGTATCAAGCATGACAGCAATTTCGTCCGTGCGTTTCAGCTTATGCATATTCGCCAGGGCTTTGGGATGGGGTCCGTGAGGGAAGCCGGTCGGATGCAGCGTCACCATACCCGGCTTGATGTTGTCCCGGCTGAAGAAATCACCTGCGTGGTAGAATAGCACTTCGTCATAATCCGCGTTGCGGTGGTAGAACGGCACCTTCAGAGCGTCGTCGTCTTCTTCGAGGGGACGCGGCAGGAAGGTGCACACCACGGCATTGTTCATCACAAAGGTCGTGTGTGCCGGGGGCGGGAGATGGACACGGTGGCTCATCACGGGACGAATGTCACGCACGTTGATTTTCCAGGGATAACAGTCGCCTTTCCATCCTGCGGCATCGAGGGGATTGAAGGGATAGACCACGCTGGACATTTCTCCATCGCGCTGTATGCGGATTTCATGCTCATGTCCGTCACGCGCATCGTACACTTCCGGGAGCACCGGAAGCGTAATCGCCGACATATCGAAAAGGGCATGCACGCCGATCAGTCCTTTCTGTTCGCGCGTGGGCGTGCTGACCTGCGGAAGCGCCTCGATAATGAGAAAGAAATTGTTTTCACTCCGTGGATGAATACGATACGTGGTCACACGCGGGATGATGATATAATCGCCCTTCTCGTATTCCAGCGTACCATAGTCGGTTTCGATGCTGCCTTCGCCCTCGTGAACGAAATAAATCTCGTCACCGTCACCGTTGCGGTAGTAGAAGGGCATTATGGTGCTGCGCCGGGAAATGCTGACCACGACATCGCTATTGTAAAACAACCGCAGCCGTTCGCCGTCTGCCGCGGTCTGATCTGCGGGTGCAGCCTGGTTGAAGTCGTATGCATGCGGACGAAGGGCGCCTTCAAAGCGAATCCAGTCGGTAGGAGGCCGACGGTGATAGAGGTGTGAGACGGGGCCGAAAAAGCCGTCTCTGCCGTGTTCTTCTTCGTAGGTGCCTTCGGGCAGACCAACGTGCGCCTGCCGTGTATGTTTACCTTGATGATACAGATACATGAGTTCCTGCCTCTCCTGTCGTTAGGGTATGGTGGAAAAGGGTCCCGGGAGGGAGGTGTCAGTCTTTGATGTCACGTACATGTTCGTGACAGGAAAAACACATCCCCGCCATGCGGGAAAATTCATAATAGCTGCCTGCCATGTTGCCCTTGCCCGCTTCCTTCTTCAGTGCGTCGACGGTTTTGAGGAAATCCTCTTCATACGCCTGGAAGGTCTCGCTCTGTTCGTGGAAACCCACTTCGCGTGCGAGTTTGCCAAGTACGGAAGCTTCAACCTCCACCTTGGCGAGATCCCCAAGTGCGAGGTAGCGGAAAATACGTTCCGCATGGGCAGATTTCTGTTGCATGAGGTCGGAGTCACTGCCAGGCACGGCTGCGACAAGGAGAATGATTGCCAGTGCGGCAGCGGTCCAGAAGGAGGTCTTCATCACTGTCTCCTTTGCGTTCCGGGAAAGGCTGCCGTCCCGGAGAATGCCGGGACGGCGCAAGCGGATTACATGTTCTCAATGAGGGCCGTACCGAAGGCAGAGCATTTCACTTCCGTGGCTCCGTCCATCAGCCGGGCAAAGTCATACGTCACGGTTTTCTTCGCAATGGTCTTTTCCATCGCTGCGATGATGAGGTCTGCCGCCTCATTCCAGCCGAGATAGCGGAACATCATTTCGCCGCTCAGGATCACCGAACCCGGGTTGACCTTATCCTGCCCGGTATACTTCGGTGCGGTTCCATGCGTGGCTTCAAAAATGGCGAAACCGTTCTGATAATTGATGTTCGCACCCGGCGCGATGCCAATGCCGCCGACCTGTGCTGCGAGCGCATCGGAGATAAAGTCGCCGTTGAGGTTCATCGTGGCGATCACGTCGTACTCTGCGGGACGCGTCAGAATCTGCTGCAGGAAGGCATCTGCAATAACATCCTTGATGATGATTCCGTTCGGAAGCTTCATCCAGGGACCGCCGTCAAGCAGCTCGGCGCCGAACTCGTTCTTTGCAAGATCATAGCCCCAGTCGCGGAATCCACCCTCGGTGAACTTCATGATATTGCCTTTGTGCACGATGGTGACCGAATCGCGCTTCTGTTCGATGGCATAATTGATGGCCGCGCGAACGAGGCGTTCGGTGCCTTCTCTGGAAACCGGCTTGATGCCGATGCTGGAGCTTCCGGGGAAACGAATCTTATCGACACCCATCTCCGACTGCAGCCAGGAGACGATTTTTTCAGCTTCCGGCGTCCCGGCTTTCCACTCCACACCGGCGTAAATGTCTTCCGAATTCTCACGGAAGATGACCATGTCAATCTGCTCGGGTCGTTTGACCGGGGAGGGAACACCGTTGAAATACTGCACGGGACGCAGGCAGACGTAAAGGTCGAGGATTTGACGCAGGGCCACGTTCAATGAACGGATGCCGCCGCCAACCGGGGTGGTGAGGGGACCCTTGATGCCGACGATGTATTCTTTGACGGCTTCGAGCGTGTCTTCGGGAAGCCAGACGTTTTCACCGTACTTCGCGACAGCCTTTTCGCCGGCGAAAATTTCAAACCAGTTGATTTTCCTTGCGTCGCCATAAGCCTTTTCGACAGCTGCGTCGAACACGCGCACGGCCGCGGCCCAGATATCGGGTCCAATGCCATCGCCTTCGATAAAGGGAATGATGGGATGATCGGGAACATTGAGCTTGCCGTTCTCAACGGTGATCTTGCTGCCCTCAGTCGGGGGTGTCAGCAGCTGATAGGCCATGTCGGTACTCCACTGATAAATGGGAAGGATTCAATTGATCTGGCGTGCCTGGAAAAATCCATGCTGCGCATGTAATACAGGATGCCACAAAGGTGCATTGGGATTCAGAATGTCCTTAAACATACAAAATACAGGGGAATTGGGAAACTCCAGCAGGTCCCTCTCCGCCGGTATCGTGAAATAATCAGGATGGATTGAAAGAGGGACTAAAAAAAATACCCTCCTCCGTGATCGGAGGAGGGCAGACACGGCCGTCCTCATGGGGACGACCGTGGATGAAATTGGTTTGAATCAGCCGCGGCGTCCCGTTCCTGTTCCGTTGCGATCATTCATCCCGGCGAGATGTTTTTTCCAGATTTCAAGCTGGCGATCGTTGAGAAGGGAGGCGATTTTCGCGTTGATGCGCTCCTGCAGCTGGCGAAGCGCCTGGGCGAGTCCTGCGCGGTCACCTTCGTACTTTTCCATCAGCTGTTTGATCAGGCGCTGCTGTTCGATGAGAATTTCCTTGACTGCGGCCTGCTGACGTTCGGTCAGATTGAGCAATTCCGTCAGCTGCTTGAGATGCATGTCGATATTCGGCTGACGGTCTCCGGGTGTGATCTGGCGCCGCTGCAGTTCTTTCCAGCGCTCCCAGCGATTGCCGAGCAGTTCGCTCATCCTGGCGTCGATACGGGCATGCAGGGCAGCAAGTGCTTCACGGAAGCCTTCGGGATTGTCTTTGTACTGCTCACGCAGGCGGGCGATTTCCTTGTACTGCAGCATCAGAATTTCCTTGACGCTGGCAGCTTCTTCCTCGCTGAGCCCGAGGACGCTGGTCATGCGATCAACGAGACGGTCGATGCGGAGCGACTGCCACTCATCACGGCGTTCTTCACGCTCCTGCTTGAGCTGTTCCTGCAACCGCTGCACGTTCGCGACAGCTTCCTCACCGATCAGACGCATCATGGCGGCCATGAGCTTTTCGTGTTCCGCCTTCAGCAGACGCATTTTCTCTTCGCGGCTTTTGTCGCTGTTGAGAATGCGTTCGCGCAGCTTGTTGCTCGCCGCGATCATTTCGCGAAGTTGCGCCAGCAGTTCCTCGCTCATGTCGGGATTGGCTTTGACGATCAGCTGATAGTAAATGATGGCAGCAATATCGACAGAAGCCTTGCGGTCGAGACGACCGTCGATCATGCTGTCAAATGTCAACAGACGCGGTGCATCCAGGAGAAGACTCAGGTCCTCATCCATGAAATACATTTCGTCAATCAGCGCGGATTGCTCCATGGAGAGGTCGAGGTTGCCAAGATTACCGGCGAACGACATCGGGGCATCCGGTGTGCCCACAGGTGCGTTGACCTGCGCATCGTCACTGCATGCGGTCAGCAGCAGTGTGGCAAAAAGCACGGTAAAAACGAGTGATTTCATGGAAAAACCTGTTGAATGTGGATGATCAGTACCAGTGGACTGGCCTCCATGGGTGGTGGGCCATGGAAAATGACAATCAGAGGATACACAAAGTTACAAGCTGAATGAAAAAAAGCAAATCCGATACGGTTGTCCTGCTCCGGCGCCCCACCACATTCGGGAAATCCCTTATATTGTTGTGAGATTGCAGATTTCAAATTGCAGATTGCAGATGGCAGATGGCAGATTGCAGATTGCAGATTGCAAATCGAATTGGAGCGGGGATTGCTTCCTGTGAGGTGTCCCGGGATGCTTGTGATCATTGCGGAAGCAATCCCTGATAACAGATTGCAAGTAAAATGATAACAATCCGAAAAATATGGACAGCAATACGGGCCGGGTTCCGGACGGTGGCGGTGACTGTTTTTCTACTGGTCATGGCTATTGCAGCGCTGCGGGTGCTGCCGGCGGAATGGACGCCGCTGATGTTTTTGCGCGTGTATGAGGCCATCGGGGAGGGACGCGTCGTGGGGGTAGATCGCATCTGGGTACCGTATGAGAGTATCTCACCGCAAGTCTTTCGCGCCATGGTGGCGGCGGAAGACGCGCGCTTCATGCGGCACGACGGCATCGACTGGCGTGCGCTTGATGCCGCCATGCGTTACAATCGTGCACATCGCGGGAAAAAGGTGCGGGGGGCCAGTACGATCACAATGCAGACCGCCCGGAATGTTTTTCTCTGGCAGGGACGAAATTATCTGCGAAAAGGCATGGAAGCATGGTTTACGCTGGCGATTGAGCATTTGTGGACGAAACATCGTATTCTCGAAATGTATGCCAATGTCGTGGAAACGGGAGACGGGGTTTACGGCATGGAAGCCGCGGCACGACGATATTTCCACAAATCCGCTGCCGAACTCACCCGCCGGGAGGCTGCTCTGATGGCTGCCGTCCTTCCCAATCCCCGCCGCTGGTCACCCGCGCATCCCACCGCCTACATAAATCGCCGCGCGAACTGGATCATGTCCCGCATGGGCGGTGTTGCAATACCCAAATAGATTGCAGATTGCAGATTTCAGATGACAGATTGCAAATGGAATTGGAGCAGGGTTTGCTTCCCATGAGGTGTACCCGGATGTCTGCCGTTATGCAGAAAGCAATCCCTGAACACAGATGACAGATGGTAGATTTCAGATGACAGATGGCAGATTGCAGATTTCAGACGGATTATTGCCCGTTGGGAAGGGTGATATTTGGATACACTGACACTGTTGTTCATTGCATTCGCGCTGGGTATCGATGCGTTCGCAGTATCGGTGTCTGCCGGGGCATACCTGCTTCGGCCGGATGCGCGGCAGACGTTTCGCCTCAGTTTTCATTTCGGACTCTTCCAGGCACTGATGCCGATTCTCGGCTGGCTCGCCGGTTCCGGCTTCGCGGATGCCATTGCCGCATACGATCACTGGATTGCGTTTACGCTGCTCGCTGTGGTCGGGGGACATATGCTGTGGAATTCATTCGGGGTGGGAGAGGACAAGGAAATCCTGCGCGATGTGACCCGTGGATGGTCGCTTGTTTCACTCTCCGTTGCTACGAGCATCGATGCGCTGGCGGTAGGACTCAGTCTCTCCCTCGTCAGCGTCGAGATTATTTTTCCCTCCATTGTGATAGGGATTGTCGCGGGAATCATGTCCCTCATCGGTATCCGTCTCGGTGAACGCGTCGCCGCACGCTTCGGTACGCACATGGAGTTCATCGGCGGCATCATCCTCATCCTCATCGGCGTCCGCATCCTCGTCGAACACCTCACATCCTCCGCCTGACGCATCCTCCGCCTGATGCATCCTCCGCCTGACGGCGGAATCCAGATTACAGATGACAGATTGCAGATTGCAAACCCGGTAGGAGCGGGGATTGCTTGCCGTGAAGTGTTCCCGGATGTTTGTGGTGTTCGTGGAAGCAATCCCTGATGAGGCGAACCATGCAAAGCCGAAAGATGGAATAATGAAAAAATGGAAATATGACCGCAGGGGCCATATTTCCATTCTTCCATCGTTCGATCGTTCAATCGCGGCCGCGGAGCGGACGCGCTATCAGCGGGTGACGACCAGGGCGCGGGTCAGCGTACCGTTCCGTGTTGCGAGACGGTAGAAGTACGTTCCGGCGGAGAGTCCCTGGAGAGGAATGTCAACCGTATGCGCACCTGCTGAGAACTGCCCGGAGGCGATGGTCGCGACTTCGCGGCCAGCGGCGTCGTACAATGCCAGCATGAGTTCGCCTGCCTGCGGAAGGGAGAACTGCAGCTGTGCACTTCCGCGTGTGAGCGGTGCCGGATGCGGGGAAGCGACGCCGAGTGCGAAGCTGCCGGCATCGAGTTGCCCGGTGCCGAGAATGCTCATGGGCAGCAGTTCGGTGTCAGGCGACTGAAGTGCGGTACCCTCGCTGTCGAAGGTGATCACACGGTAGGTGTAATGTCCCTGCGGCAGCTCTTCCTCGAATGCATAGCGCCCCGAGGTGGAGGGCGGAAGCACGGCGGCGGTGCGCCATTCTCCACTGCCGGTTTCGCTGCGCTCGAGTATGAAACCGATGCCGCTGCCTTCCATTGTCGTGTTGAAGGAAATGCGCGCTTCGTGGTCGTTTTTCCAGGCGGCGTTGACTTCAACTTCCCACTCTTCGGGGAAGTACGGGTAGGCCATCGCCCAGATACCATCGAGATCCGTCAATCCGAACGCTGTCACACTTTGCATCAGAGGTGTGGAGTATCCGGCGTAGGGAACCCAGCTGTACTGCGCGGGAATCTGACGCCAGATGCGGAGCAGTTCGGGCTGGTCGATACCGGTCTGCCCGAGCTCACTCAGCGTGTAATACAGTGTCATGTCAGCCGAGTAGCTGCCCTCGGCGTCGAGGATGTAATGACGGTAGGCGTAACGCAGGCGTTGAATGTTGCGCGGCAGGGCGTAGGGGACGAGACGCAGGCTGAGATTCTGCACCGTACCGCTGTTGACGTCGATGCGTGCGATGATATGTCCTTCAGCGTTGTAGAAGGACATTCCGCTTCCCATCGGCAGACTGCTGACAGTGTGCACGACCTGGTCGCGCGGTTCGTTCTCGAGCACGACCGGCACGGTAAGCGGCGAATTGACGATGGGCACGTTGGTGACGTTGTTCACGCCTTCAATCGTGATTTCACCGTAATAGGTGCCGGGCATCATCGTCAGGGCGCTGATGGCAATCCCGAGCTTGTCGCCCTCGAGCCCGGAGGTGTTCGACAGCGTCATCCATGATGTGCTGCTCGACGCCGTCCACGCGATCTCACCGGGACCAAAACTTTCACCGCCGTTGACGACGGGAATATTCGCGGCCACGCTGACACGCTTGTACGAGACCTTGATGCGCAAGGTGTCGACACCAATGCTCAGCTTCCGCTCCTCGAACACGCGATACGTCACGGGAATGACTACGGGGTCATTCGCGGCATGCGGATCAGTCACGGTGATCGTACCGGAGTAGAACCCGGGTGCGAGATCGGAACGCGTGATGTTTGCGAGGAAGTTGCCGGAATTGTGTCCCTCAGCCGGTGAAGGGGTGAGGGAGAGCCAGGACGGCGTTTCCATCGTTGCGGCGATGGCATCCCAATCGAGAATCGAACCGCTGCCGCTGTCATTCCATACGTCTACCAGTTGGGAGACGGGCAAGGGACCGTTTTCCACGGTCTCGAAATACAGGGATGTGGGATCGGTCATAATGACAGCCTGCGGGGGACTCGCGTGCATGGTCCACAGTCCGTCGATGTCATCGAGGTCGAGCTCAAGCGTATTCGCCGAGGTGTTCAGCGTTGCCGTGCGTGACGTCCAGCTGCTGCCGCTATTTGTCGACTTGTACAGCCCGAGATTCGATTCGGTCTGTCCATTCAAGTCCTGCGGTGCGTAATCGACGGTCATGGTTGCCGGGAAAAGATTCGGATTGCTGTCTTCGATCTCGTAGTAGCGCAGAATCGAAGGCGTGTTGTCGACCCAGATGTATTCACCGCTGGTCATGGTTACCGTGACGGTGCCCGGGACGAGCGATTGCGGCGCATTTATGATCTGTGCAAACAGTGTGATACCGATGCCACCGAAGGCTTCGGTTCCACCGGTAAAGATCCGGGTGCTCCGGATTTTTCCGAGGAAGCTGCCGTTGTTTGCGTACAGTCCGCTTGCCCCGAGCGTGATAACCTGCGGGTCGTTGACCAGCAGTTCGGCACCGGCGTCAATGGTCAGCGTGCCGACCACCGTAACAGCGCCATCAATGGTTTTCTGCTGCCCGGATCGCATGGTGAGATTGAAGTACGTCGCGGGATATACCGTAACGGCATCGGATTCATACACCACCGTCGCATCGTCGTGATTGGCGTCGAAGCTGCCCGTCACGCTGAAGGTGGGACCGAGACGCAGCACGGCGTCGCCAGCCACATCGTCGCCGACGGTGAGATTTCCGCTGCCGTTGCCGTTCTCGGCATTTGCGGCGGAATGCAGTGCGAGCGCCATTCCGCTCGTGTTCCATGTCCCATTCTCAATGGTCAGCATGTTGCTGATGGACACGGCGCCCGTCTGCGCGGCGGTCGCGCCATTCTGCACCGTGATATTCCAGTAGAACGTCCCGGCGAGATTGTAATTCAATGTGATGTCGCGGCTGCGCAGGAAGCGGAGGAAGTCGCGGTTTCCATCGGCGTCGTTCGCCGCGGCGAGAGATGCCGCGCCTTCATCGACGTAGGTGTTCTCGAGGAAATCACTCATCACCATCGGAGCGCCGCTGCGTGCGAAGTAGCAGCTCGTACCGCTGGAAAGCGAGGAGTTCAGCCAGCCATGGAGTCCCGGCGGCAGCGTGTTCTGATTGTTGCTGCCGTGTGCGAGTCCATGAACGAAAGTACTTGAAGCATCCATGATTGCGCATGCATCGGAGGAGCCGGCGAATGCAAACGTTCCACCGGTATGACCGGTGAAATACTGGTTGCTGTTTCCGGATGCAGGCACCTGCACCTGGATGAGTCCGTCAGAAACATCCGTGTCCTCAATGGGAACACTGTAGATGCCGCCGAGCACGATAATGGTACCGGCAGGCAGGTTGCTCCAGAGCGCATCGTTTGAAAATGTGATGGTTGCGTACGGGAAGCTGCCACCACTGGTCGCGTCGGAAATGGACCAGCCGCGCATGTCGACGCCGTCGGCAGCGACATACAGCTCGACGGCTTCATCCGTTGCGATATTCTGATAGGCATTGTAATACTCGTTGACGAGTACGTCAGGCGAGGGCGGAGGATCGTTTTCCTGGATGGTCAGTGTATGCATCGACTGTGCACCGGCAGCAGCATTGTTGCCGCCACTGACGTTCTTCAATTCGAATTCGAATGTTTCATCGCCTTCGAAAATGACGTCGTCATTGAGCGTGAGGCTGATGGACTGATCGGCACTGCTTCCTGCGGGGAATGTCAGCGTCTGCGTCGCGTAGGCAGGTATGCAGTCATTCCCATTCGTCGCCGTGCCGTTTCCGGTCATCGCTACATCCACCGTTGTCGCATTGGACGCATCAGGGTTGGTGATACTCACCGTGACGTTGACGGTGCCTGCGCCTTCGCTGAAGGCGCTGCTTGCGGTACTGAATTCCACTGTCGTCGGGGCGGATGCCGAACCGTACGGGGTCACGCTGAAATCGTCGACCGCGAGTCCATGATCCGAACCGCTGTGATTGTCGTCGAACCAGCGGAGCATGATTTCATCACCCGGATTCAGGGTGACGGAAAGCACGGTGCTGACAAGGGTTCTGTTCGCGGATGCATTGCCGTCGAGCGATCCGGTGCTGCCGCTGGAAATCGGGGAATTGAAATCCAGAGCAGTAACTGCCGTCCAACTGCCGCTGGTAAGGCTCGTCAGGCTGCTGCCTGTCTGATAACTGAATTCGACCGTCTGCACCGCGGCGGTACCGCTGTATCGCCACTGCTCACCGTAGTAGGAAATGTCCAGCGAGGTAATCGTGCTGCCCGTGTTGTTGACCAGGCGCACCCCCCACCAGAAATCACCGGCAGCGCTGTTTCCGGATCCGACGGATCCGAGTGCGCGGTCGGTTGAAGTTCCGGTGCCATAACTGTAGAGATTGCCTGCGTTGCTGCCGCCGTCATTGGCGACGATGGTGTTTCCGGAACCGGTACGGGCGTGATACCAGCCTGTAATTGTGCTGTTGTCGGTCCACGTTCCGCTTCCGCTGTTGATCAGCGTGTTGAAATCCTGCGTTGAGGCAGTACTCAGTGTCGTGAGCGACACCTGCGCTGAAAGCGGCAGCGAGAGAGCCGCAAGCAATACCACCGTCAACATGACGTGCTGTAGAGATCTCATCATGTTCCTCTGCGTTGTGTTCTTTTCAGACGATTTGCCACACTAATGCGATAAAATAAGAAAAAAAGGCGCTTTCGTGGGAGAAAAAATGTGAGAAGAGCGTGAGAATTATTGTGCGATGAAGTAATATGGGGAAGTGCTGTCCCACGGGACGGCCTGCTGTCCCGAAGGGACGCCAGCTTGTCAGATCATGCAGGTCCAGGAGCCATGGGAAAGAAACCCAAATCGTTTTTCATCGTACGCAAATCTCCCGTTCACGGCTACGGCGCCTTTGCCGCAAAAAAAATACGCAAGGGTACACGCGTGGCCGAGTATCTCGGTGAACGCATTTCGGATGACGAAGCGACCAGACGCTACAACGACAGTGGGGATAAGCCGCATGTCCTGCTGTTCTCCATAGAAGACGATGTCGTGCTCGACGCCGCCGTGGGTGGAAGCGATGCGCAGTATATCAACCACAGCTGCGATCCGAACTGTGAATCGGAGATTATCGACGGACGCGCATTCATCATCGCGCTCCGTTCCATCAAAGAAGGGGAGGAGTTGAATTACGACTATCACCTCGACTACGACGGGAAACAGACCAAAGAGGTGAAGGCGAAATTTGCCTGCCGTTGCGGTGCACCGAACTGCCGTGGGACGATGCTCGAGCCACCACCGGAAAAGAAACGCGGGAAAAAAGGCAAGAAGAAAAGCAGCGGAAAGGCCGGGAAGAAGAAACAGAGCAGGAAAAAGGGATAAAAAGGAACGCGCAGCCCCTCCAGAATAAAAGTCACCCCGCCGGGAAGCGGGGTGACCGATCAGTCATTTCCAGAACTCATTAGTCAGTATTCTGACTGCTGAGTCATTTCGTCTCAGATGGTGACTTTCCAGCTATTGAGCGCTTTCATGTAGTTTGCGCGTTCAAAAGCGGCGGGTTCGGCGACGGAGCGCTGGCTCATGCTGCCTTTCATCTGGGTGACGGAGTCGTATTCCTTTTCTTCCATCCACTGCTGGAGGTCGTTGAGGACGGTACCGAGATGCTCAGGACCCTTTTCGAGCAGGGCGGAGCAGAGCATGGTGACGTCGGCGCCTGCCATGAGCATTTTCAGCGCATCCTGCGCAGTGTGGATGCCGGTGGTGGCAGCCATGCTTGCACGGATATGTCCGTGGAGGATGGCGATCCACCGTAGCGGGAGGCGGTTCTCGGTCGAGTTGCTGAGATTGACCGTCGGAACGACTTCCAGCTCTTCGAGATCGAAGTCGGGCTGGTAGAAGCGATTGAACATGACGAGTGCGTCAGCTCCGGCTCCATCCAGTTTTTTCGCCATGCTCGCCATGGTCGTGAAGTAGGGACTGAGTTTCATGGCGACGGGAATATTCACAGCCGCCTTGATGCGGGTGAGGTCTTCGACGTAGATGTTTTCAATTTCTTCGGCGCTGAAACGTGTATCGGTTGGGATATAGTAGACGTTCAGTTCGAGTCCATCAGCACCTGCGTCCTGAATTTTCTTCGCGTACTCAAGCCAGCCACCGGCGGATACGCCGTTGAGGCTGCCGATGATGGGGATATTCGTCGCGGCTTTTGCCGAGCGAATATGCTCGAGGTACTCGTCGGGACCGAGGTTATAGTCTTCTGCTTCCGGGAAGTAGCTGATTGCTTCCTGGTAACTTTCCGCGCCCTGGGCGAGGAAGTGGTCAAGCTCGAGCTGCTCGTGCTCGATCTGTTCTTCGAAAAGTGAGTACATCACGATGGCCGATGCGCCGGCGTCTTCCAGACGTTTGATATTGTCGAGGTCGCGCGACAGCGGCGAAGCCGAAGGGACCAGCGGGTTTTTCAGCTGCAGTCCCATGTAGGTGGTGGTAAGATCCATGCTTCTATCCTCAGGTTTCTGTAATGATCTTCCGTGATAGTGGCGTGCGAAGTGATTTTTCACTCCGCACGCCGTCTCGAATGTTATTCCGCTGCCGTGTCTTCGGCTGCTTCCTGTGCAGGGACGCTGATATTCTCATACAGCGTCTCGAGCTGCTGGTAGTATTTCTGCCGATTGTTGACATGCTCCTGCGCCATGCCGAGCAGGCGGGCTGCCTCGTCAGGCTTGCTCTTGAAGAGCATATTGAAACGCGTTTCGGTCGTGATGAAGTCCTTGACCGAAATTTTCGGCGGCTTGGAGTCGAGCTTGAAGGGATTTTTGCCTTCGGCGACGAGATCCGGATTGTAGCGGTACAGCGGCCAGAGACCCGATTCGACAAGGGTTTTCTGATGCTCCATGCCCTTGGACATGTCAATACCGTGCGCGATGCAGTGGCTGTAGGCGATGATGAGGGAAGGACCGTCGTAGGCTTCGGCTTCGAGGAAGGCGCGAAGGGTCTGGGCATCATTGGCGCCCATGGCGACCTGTGCGACATACACCGTACCGTAGCTCATGGCCATCAGTCCGAGGTCCTTTTTCGCAATGGGCTTGCCGCCGGCGGCGAATTTTGCAACGGCACCGATCGGTGTGGCCTTCGACATCTGTCCACCGGTGTTTGAGTACACTTCGGTATCCATGACCAGCACGTTGACATTCTTACCGGAGGCGAGCACGTGATCGAGTCCGCCATAACCAATGTCATACGCCCAGCCGTCACCGCCCATGATCCACACACTGCGCTTGATCAGGAAGTCGGCCACGGAGAGAAGGCGCTTGGCTTCCGGCGTGCTGAGTCCGGCCAGCTTGTCTTTCAGTGCGGTGACGCGCTTGCGCTGTTCGAGAATGCCTGCCTCGGTGGACTGGTCAGCGTCGAGGAGTCCGCGCGCAAGATCTTCACCGACATCGCCTGCCATGCGCATCAGCAGTTCGCGTGCGAACTGATTCTGCTTGTCGATGGTGAGGCGGAAGCCGAAGCCGAATTCGGCGTTGTCTTCAAACAGGGAGTTCGACCAGGCGGGACCCTGACCGTCGGCATTGACGGCCCACGGGGTGGTTGGAAGGTTGCCGCCATAAATCGAAGAACAGCCCGTGGCGTTGGCGACGATCATGCGGTCGCCGAAAAGCTGGCTGGTGAGCTTGACATACGGAGTCTCGCCGCAGCCCGAGCAGGCACCCGAGAATTCAAACAGCGGCTGCAGCAGCTGTGAACCCTTGATGGTATCGACGCGGCAGGTGGTGCGGTCGAATTCCGGGATGTTCAGGAAGAAGTCCCAGTTCTCGCGTTCCTGCTCGCGGATCGGCGGTTGCGGAACCATGTTGATGGCTTTCAGGCGCACTTCCGACTTGTTCTTGGCGGGACACACCTCGACGCAGAGCGCGCAGCCCGTGCAATCTTCCGGTGCAACCTGGATGCTGTACTTGAGTCCCTTGTACTCCTTGCCCTTGGCATCGGTGTACTTGAAGTTCTCGGGGGCGTTCTCGAGTTCCTTCTCATCGAAGACTTTGATACGGATGGTCGCGTGGGGACAGACCATGGCGCATTTGTTGCACTGGATGCAGGTGTCGATATCCCATTCCGGGATTTCGAGTGCGATGTTGCGCTTCTCCCACATCGTTGTCGCGGTCGGGAACGTGCCATCCACCGGCAGGGCGCTGGTCGGGATGTCATCGCCGTGTCCGGCAATCATCATCGACGTGACGTCGCGTACGAATTCCGGTGCCTTGTCGGAAACCACAGGCGGCATCTCGATGCTGCTGCTGGCCTCGGCCGGGACCTTGACTTCATGCAGGTTCTCGAGCGTCTGATCCACCGCGTTGAAGTTCATCTGGACGATCTTGTCGCCCTTGCTGCCGTAAGTCTTCTTGATGGCTTCCTTGATTTTTGCGATGGCCTCATCCTTCGGAAGGATGCCGGAGATCGCAAAGAAGCAGGTCTGCATGATGGTGTTCACGCGGGCGCCCATTCCCGTCGCCTCGGCGACCTTGTAGCCGTCGATGACGTGGAAGCTCAGCTTCTTGTCAATGATCTGCTGCTGCACCTTGCGCGGCATCTTGTCCCACACCTCGTTCGGTCCGTACGGCGAGTTGAGCAGGAACGTTCCGCCCTCGACGATGTGCGAAAGCATGTCGAATTTCTCGAGGAAGACAAACTGATGGCAGGCGACGAATTTTGCCGAGCTGATCAGATAGGTGCTGTTGATGGGACGCGGCCCGAAGCGCAGATGCGACGTCGTCATCGAACCGGACTTCTTCGAATCGTACACGAAGTAGCCCTGTGCAAAGTTGTCCGTGCCCTCACCGATGATTTTGATCGAGTTCTTGTTCGCACCGACCGTGCCGTCAGCACCGAGTCCGTAAAACATCCCGCGGAACACATCGTCGGGTTCGATGTTGAACTTCGGATCGAAATCGAGACTCGAGTTGGTCACGTCTTCCTTGATACCAACGGTGAAGTGGTTCTTCGGCTTGTCCTGCATCAGGTTGTCGAAGACGCTCTTGACCATCGCCGGAGTGAATTCCTTGGAGGAAAGTCCATAACGTCCACCGGCGACCTTCGGGTAACGGTCCATCGGCAGTGTGCCTTCCGTCATCGCCTCTGCGAGTGCGGTGTGGACGTCCTGATACAGCGGCTCGCCGGCTGCGCCGGGTTCCTTCGTGCGGTCGAGCACGGCAATGGACTTCACCGTCGCAGGCAGGGAATTGATGAAGTGCTTGACGGAGAAGGGACGGAAGAGACGGACTTTGAGCAGACCAACTTTCTCACCCTGTGCGGTCAGGTACTCGACGGTTTCCTCTGCCGCACCGGCACCGGATCCCATCATGATCACGACGCGTTCTGCGTCGGGAGCACCGACGTAATCGAAGAGATTGTACTTGCGGCCAACCACTTCACCGAAGCGATCCATGGTCTCCTGCACGATGTCGGCGCAGACATTGTAGTAAGGATTCACGGTCTCGCGGGCCTGGAAGAAGACGTCAGGATTCTGCGCGGTACCTCGGATCACGGGACGTTCGGGAGAGAGGGCGCGTGCGCGATGCTCTACGATCAGATCGTCGGGCAGCATGGCGAACATATCCTCATTCGTCAGCTCTTCGATTTTCATCACTTCATGCGAGATGCGGAAACCGTCGAAGAAATGCACGAAAGGAACACGCGATTTCAGCGTCGCGGCCTGCGCGATCAGGGCGAAATCCATCACTTCCTGCACGGAGTTCGAGGAGAGCAGGGCGAAACCGGTCTGGCGTACGGCCATGACGTCGCTGTGGTCGCCGAAAATCGACAGCGCCTGCGCGGCAACCGAGCGGGCGGAGACGTGAAACACCGTCGAGGTCAGCTCGCCGGCGATTTTATACATATTGGGGATCATCAGGAGCAGTCCCTGCGACGCGGTGAACGTCGTCGTCAGTGATCCCGCCTGCAGTGCACCATGCACGGCGCCGGATGCGCCGCCTTCGCTCTGCAATTCGGAGACCACCGGTACGGTGCCCCAGATATTCGGCCTGTTCTGTGAAGACCAGGCATCCGCCCATTCACCCATGTTCGAACTGGGCGTAATCGGGTAGATAGCACATACTTCGTTGGTCTTGTGCGCGACGAACGCGGCGGCTTCGTTGCCGTCAATCGTCACTTTTTTCCGGTTACTCATACTGTACCTCTGTTTATCAGATCGGTTGTGACATTAGCTGTGCGGACGACGGTGTTCCCGTCGCGTGTCCATGCCGTGCTCCCCGCATAGCGATGAACGGTCCAAGTCATTGTTCGTAAGGGAGTTGCACAATGATTCGGTGCGTACAGAAGGCAAACATCCTTTCCGCTCCCGGCGGGAGCTTCCTGGTGCCGGCAGATTGCCGGCAGCGGTGAAGGGAAATGCAGCAGTTTGCTCTTCCCGCCGGCGAAAGCGGATGGCGAGCAGGACAGGGCCGGAAGAAATCTCTGATGTCAGGTTGCCTTGAAAGCAAGTGTCCATGGGACGTAGGTGCTGCGGTTTCTAATCGGATATAAAGATAGCTCTGTCCAGAAACAAAATTACGAGATTTCACCGACAGAAAAAAACAGGAACACGGACAAAACGGATAACACCAATCAATGGGAACGCAGATCACACCGATTTTCACGGATTTCCACGGAGGTCAGGAAAAAGCGCTCGCCATAACCTCCGTGAAAATCCGCTGAAATCCGTGGGATCCGTGTTCTCATTGATTGGTGTTATCCGTTTTGTCCGTGTTCTGTCCTTATCCGTCTCACCCGTTTTATTCGCGTTCCTATTGCGGTATATTTAGAGTTTAGCATCGAACGAACACCAACGGACAGGGCATCATGCAGTTTACACAACGAACGCACACCTGCGGCGCGCTGCGCGCGGAGAACATCGGCGAAACGGTCACACTCAATGGCTGGGTGGACGGCAGACGGGATCTCGGTGGAATGATTTTCATCGATCTGCGTGACCGCTACGGACTTTCCCAGGTGGTATTCGCTCCGCAGCATAACAAGGAAGTTCATGAACGTGCGCATGAATTGCGTTCCGAGTACGTGCTGTCGATTACCGGCACGGTGCAGGCGCGTCCCGATGGCATGGCAAACGCCGAGATGCCCACCGGCGAAATCGAGGTGATCGTCGATTCCTTTGAAATTCTGAACGCGGCGGAGATTACGCCTTTCGAGATCGAGGACGAGGTCGAGGCACATGAGGATCTCCGCCTGCGATACCGCTATCTCGATTTGCGCCGTGGCGTACTGCAGAAACATCTGTTGCTGCGGCACAAGCTCTATCAGATTGTACACCGCTATTTCGACGACCAGGATTTCATCGAGATTGAAACCCCCGTGCTGATGAAAAGCACACCGGAAGGTGCGCGCGACTACCTGGTGCCGAGCCGCGTGCATGAAGGAAAATTCTACGCGCTCCCGCAGTCACCGCAGACCTACAAGCAGCTGCTGATGGTCGCGGGCTTCGATCGTTACGTGCAGATCGTCAAGTGTTTCAGGGATGAAGATCTTCGCGCCGACCGCCAGCCTGAATTCACGCAGATAGATCTGGAGATGTCCTTCATTCGTCCCGAAGACGTCTACCGTCTTATCGAGGGCTTCGTGCAGCGTGTCCTGAAAGACACCGTTGGTGTCGACCTTCCGCTGCCCATCCCGGTGTTGGATTATTACGAGGCTCTTGAGCGCTATGGATCAGACAAGCCCGATCTGCGTTTCGATATGGAGCTCGTGACGCTCAATGACGTGCTGCAGGGTGCGGAGTTCAAGGTCTTCAGCGGAGCGCTCGGCGCCGGCGGTATCGTATCGGGTATCAATGTCAAAGGACAGGCGGAGGCGTTCAGCCGCAAGAAACTCGACGAGGTGACCGATCGCGCGAAAGCGCTGGGTATGGGCGGACTCGTCTGGATGAAGGCGGCCGAGGGGTCGCTCACGAGTCCCATTGCAAAATTCCTCGACGAGTCGCAGCTCAGCGGTATCCGGGAAGCGCTCGGTGCTGAAGACGGCGACTTGCTGCTGATCGTGGCCGATGCGAACAAACGTCTCGCGCTGGAGGCGCTCGGCACGCTGCGCGTCGAACTGGCGCGCGAACTCGGACTGATACAGTCCGGCGTGCACAAGCTGCTCTGGGTCGTGGATTTCCCGCTCTTTCAGTGGGATGACGAGACACAGCGCTATTACGCGGAGCATCACCCGTTCACCTCGCCCAAGCCGGATGACATCCCGTTGCTCGACAGTGATCCCGGCGCGGCGCGGGCAGATTGTTATGATCTCGTATGGAACGGGAATGAAGTCGGCAGCGGCAGCATTCGTATTCACGACAGCACCCTGCAGGCGAAGATCTTCTCGGTGCTCGGACTCTCGGACGAAGAGATTTCGGAAAAATTCGGTTTCCTCATCAACGCGTTCAAGTACGGTGCACCACCGCATGGTGGAATGGCCATGGGACTCGACCGCATCGTCACCATCCTCGCCGGCATCGGCTCGATTCGTGACGTCATCGCCTTCCCGAAAACGAACAGCGCACTGTCGCTGATGGACGGTTCGCCGTCCCCCGCTTCGGAAGCGCAGCTGAAGGAATTGCACATCAGCCTGAGGAAGTAAGCGTATGATGGATCTGATTTTCTACAACGCAACGCAGGTCGTGACCGCAGCTTCGAACGGAAGCGCCCGGTGCGGAAAAGACATGCGCGAGATAGGACTCATACGCGATGCGGCCATCGGGATCAAGGATGGGAAAATTGCCTACGTGGGTCCGTCAGATGCCATCGACATCGGAGACGCCGAGCGCAGCATCAGTGCGCTGGGAAAAACCATTCTTCCCGGACTCGTGGATTCGCACACCCATCTTGTCTTCGCCGGTGCGCGGGAAGAGGAATTCGCACGGCGCATTGCCGGCGCGACATACGCGGAAATCGCTGCCGACGGGGGCGGAATCAATACCACGGTCAAAGCGACACGCGCCGCCACCAAGGTAGAGCTGACGGAGTATGCGCTGCATCGCCTCGACAGCTGCCTGGGATTCGGCGCGACCACGGTGGAGATCAAGAGCGGGTATGGACTGGATTTCGAGAATGAAATCAAGATGCTCGAGGTCATCAACGAACTCAAGGAACTCCACGTCGTGGAGATCGTGCCGACCTTCCTCGGTGCGCACACCATTCCTTTCGACTACAAAGATCGCCGCGAAGACTATGTACGGCTCGTTCTCGACGACATGCTCCCCGAGGTCGCTTCACGAAAGCTCGCCGAGTACTGTGACGTATTTATCGAAAAGGGCGCATTCACGATAGATGAAGCCCGCGAAATCTTCACACGGGGCAGAGAACTCGGATTGAACGTCCGGGTCCACGCCGACCAGATTACCGCCGGGGCCGGATCCGAACTGGCTGCCGAGATGCACGCGTCTTCCGCCGACCATCTCGATCATATCAGCGACGAAGGTATCACTCGCATGAAGGAAGCCGGGACCATCGCGACGCTGCTGCCCGGCGTTTCGCTCTTTCTTGGAGAGGAGTTCCCCGATGCGCGCAGACTGATTGACGCCGGCTTGCCCGTCGCCATCGCCACGGATGCGAATCCCGGTTCCTGCATGAGTGAAAACATGCAGCTGATGATGAGCCTGGCGGCGCTGCAGATGGGTATGACCATGGAGGAAATCATCACCGCCTCGACCATCAATGCCGCTGCCGCACTGGATCGTGCGGAAACACACGGGAGCATTGAAGTTGGTAAACAGGCCGATCTGCTCATGTTCGATACGCCCAATTACCAGCGCATTCTTTATCACTATGGGGTCAATCACCTGAACACCGTCGTGAAAAATGGCCGTGTCGTTCTCGAAAAACGCTACGCCAGCGCGTAACGATCTGCGATGGAAAATTCAGGGTCTTTGCGTATTTTTATTACTTGAATCCTTTCGCGTCCAGGCGCACGCGAACCAGATGCACACACGCACCTCATATAGCAACAGGAGACACGAATGAAACAGTTTTTTGTTATCACCCTTGCCGCTGTACTGCTCACCGCATGTGGACAGCAGAACTCGGATGAAAACAAGGATGCCGCAGGGAGCGCCGTTACGGTGACCAAAATGCTCGCCAGCGCGCAGGACAACATCGATGGCGAAGTCACGATTGAAGGTCTGGTTACGCATGTCTGCAAGCATGGCGGACGCCGTGTGCACGTGACGGATGCGGAAACGAATGAGAAAATCCGCGTTGAAGCGCCGGAAGATATGCCCGCGTTCGCACGTGAGCTCGAAGGCAGCGATATCGTTGTGAAGGGTATCCTTCGCGAAACACGCATTGACAGCGCCTACATCGCCGAGTACGAGCAGGAACTGCTCGCCGCACAGAGCGAGGAAGAGACCCATGATCATGCCGGTCAGGATCTTGCCGAGCATGAGAAGGGCATGAACAAAGCGGAAAAAGAAATGAAGAACGGCGAAGGCCAGGGCAATGACGGTCATGTCGAACCGCAGGGCATGGACGCCGTGCGCAATCTCCGCGCCGAGCTTGCAGAGAGCGGCAAACCGTACATCTCCCGCTGGCACCTCGACTGCGTCACCTACTCGATGAAAGATGGCAGCGACGTGCCCGTGGCAAAGGACATGCCCGCAGAGGAGGGCGAAGAACACGCCCACTGATTACGCAGCAGAAGCAGGAAAAGGCCAAGTGAGAGCTTGGCCTTTTCTATAGCTGTTATCCCTGTTCCCACTCACATCACAGTATGCCCAGCATGAAGCTTTCTCATCGTATACGTCTCTGGAATCAGGCGATTCATCGCGACCTCGGCTATTTTTTCGCGGCCATGACCGTGATATACGCACTATCCGGCATCGCCCTCAATCATATCAAGGAGTGGGATCCGAATTACGAAATCACAAGGCAGGAGGTGCAGGTCGAAAGCGGCATCCAGCGTGCGTCGTTTGACCGTGACGCCGCGCTCGAACTCCTGTCCGCGTTCGATGAGGCGGACAATTACAAAAAACACTATTTTCCCGATGACGCCACTGTAAAGATTTTCCTTGATGGTGGATCGCTGACTGTGGATATGTCCAGCGGTGTGGGCGTTCTTGAACATGCGCGCCGTCGCGCGGTGTTCTTTGAAGTGAACTATCTGCATTACAATACTCCTCGGCAGCTCTGGACCTGGTTTTCCGACATTTTCGCCGGGGCGCTCGTTGTGCTCGCCATCTCCGGACTCTTCATCCTCAAGGGGAAAAAAGGTATTTCCGGCCGCGGTGCATGGCTGACCGCAGCCGGCATTCTCGTCCCCATGATTTTCCTCATTCTTTATCTCTGATCTTATGCCGGAAACAGACATCGTTCTTCGTACCCAGGGACTCGGAAAAAATTACGGCAAACGCGTCGCCGTTGAGGGACTCGATATCGCCGTACAGCGCGGAGATATTTACGGCTTCCTCGGTCCCAATGGCGCGGGGAAAAGCACCACGATCCGCATGGTGCTGTCGCTGATCGCTCCTACCCACGGTCGACTCGAACTCTTCGGGAAAGATGTCAGGGAAGACCGCAGCGTGCTGGCGAAGGTGGGGGGACTCGTTGAGCGTCCGGACTTTTACCTCTATCTGAGTGCCCGCAAAAATCTTGAAATTGTTTCAGCACTGTACGGGGATGTGGACCACACGCGTATCCGGGAGGTGCTCAAAATCGTCGGCCTCGCCGACAGGGCCGGGGATCGGGTGAAAGCCTACTCGCATGGCATGAAGCAGCGGCTCGGCATCGCACAGGCGCTGCTGCCGACCCCGGAACTGCTTATCCTCGATGAACCGACAAACGGACTCGATCCGCAGGGAATGAAGGAAGTGCGGGAGCTCATACTCAGGCTGAACCGCGAGCACGGGATGACGATTTTTCTTTCTTCTCATCTTCTGCATGAAATCGAGCAGGTGGCCACGAGGATGTGCATCCTGCATCAGGGCAGGCTCGTCGTGCAGGGGAGTGTGCAGGATCTGCTCGGTGAGGACAGCATCAGCGTACGCATCTCCGCGCAGCCGCTCGATCAGGCGCATGCGCTGCTCGAAGGTATGGAGTGGGTGCGTGAACTTCGTACGCAGGACGATGAAATTTCCTGTGTGCTCGCCGACGGCGACCTGGCGCGCACCAACGCGGCGCTCGTGAATGCGGGCATCGCTGTCGCATCGTTTGCGCCGCGGCGTTCCCTGGAAGACTATTTTCTCAACATCACCGAAATGCCTGAAGGAGAGAAGAAGTCATGACGGAAACCCGCCGCCTGCGGTGGTTCGCATCGCTCGCCGTATTTCTGCTCTGTCTGATCGTTTACGTGCTCACCCTGGCACCCTCCATGGATTTCATTGATGCAGGCGAGCTATCGGCCGTTGCGCACACCTGGGGAATCGCGCATCCTACCGGCTATCCTCTCTTCACGCTGCTCGCAGGTCTCTGGGCGAACCTTCCGCTGGGTGACGGCATTTATCGCATGAACCTCTTCGCCGCGATCCTGAGTGCAGCGGCGGCGGGTGTGACAGTACAATGGTTGTATGTGTTGCTGACCGTACCGGTGAAAAGAAAGAGGGGGGTGGCAAAGAAACAGAAAAACGCGAAGAAGTCGGCCTCTTCTGTCCGGTCAACGTCCGTAACCCCGGGCGGCATGCTGCCGCTCGCTGCCGCGTTCGCCGGCGCCCTGCTGCTTGGTCTCTCGGGCACGTACTGGCGTACGGCGCTGAGCATCGAAGTGTATCCACTTCATGTGTTCATGCTGTCACTGCTGCTCTGGCGCAGTGCGGTATTGTTCTTTGTGCCTGAGAGCGAAAGTGACACTTTTCGCAGGCGCCTGCTCGTTCTCGCGCTTCTGCTGGGATTGTCATTCGGCAATCATATGAGCACGATTTTTCTCCTCCCCGCATTCGCTGTCCTTCTCGTATGGCAGCATGGAAAGCGGGAAGGGTTCTGGCGCGATGTCGCAGTTGCCGTGCCGGTGTTTGCCGCGGGACTCCTGCCATACCTGTATCTGCCGCTGCGTGCAGCGTCCGATCCGTGGCTGAACTGGGGAGATCCTGTGACACTCAATGCGTTGTACCGGCATGTTTCCGGGGCGCAGTACAGCGTGTGGATGTTCTCGAGCGCAGCGGCCTGGCAGAAGCAGTTTGCCTACGCGTTCACGGCATTCACGCGTGACATGGTCTATGCCGGCTTTGCAGCTGCCGTGATCGGCGCGTTCCTGAGCTGGAAACGCGGTGCCCCGCTGGCCGCGTATCTTCTACTGCTCTTTCTCACCTGTCTCGTCTGGGCATCAGGCTATGACATCCACGATATCGACAGCTATTTTCTGCTGGCGTTCTTTGTTCTCGCCATCTGGGCATCCTTCACCATTGCCGAACTCCCGTCGATGGTCGCGAAAGGAATGTCCGCGACCGCAGGCACTGCCATCGTCGGGGCCCTGCTGGTGTTTCCACTGCTGCTCAACGCATCCAGGGTCTCACAGGCCGGGAATACCCTGGTTGAGGATTATACCCACGGGGTATTCGCTTCCCTGCAGAAAAATGCGCTGATAATCTCCTATCAATGGGATTACTGGGTGTCGGCCAGTTACTACTACCAGCTGGTGGAAAACCTGCGTCCCGACGTGATTGTGCTGGACAAGGAATTGTTTCGCCGTTCCTGGTATCTCGAGCAGCTGCGCAACAATCATCCCGCACTTGCGGCGCTGGTGAAGGACGAGCTGGAACGTTTCGAAGTTGAGCTCGCAAAATTCGAAGAGGGGCGGCCCTATAATCCAACCATGATCGAAGCTGCGTATAATGGACTGATCAACGCCATGATTGATCGCAGCTACCCCGAGCGCCCCGTGTATCTGACGATCGAAATGGAAAAGCAGTTTGGTGAGGGGTATGAGCGTGTTCCCGAAGGACTCGCATTCCGCCTGTACCGGCCCGAGGATGTTCCGCCGCCGAACGAGCTGTTCTGGCCTGATCTGCGCTTCCGGAACTTCGTGAGCGATGAACGGCTGGTCCCTGCGATCAAGGAACTCTATGCCAACATGATCAGCAATCGCGGGATTTACCTGTCGCAGCACGGGATGTATGCGGAAGCGGACGCGAGGTTTGATCAGGCACTGGAAGTTCTCCCCGGCAGCAGCGCCATTCTGGGCTGGAAAAAAAGAAACGCCGCCGCTTCCGCGACGGCGCCACAATAACAAACAACGTTGGGGTGAGAGAGGATTGCGATGACGGGTTACGCCTCCTCGCTCTTTTTCCCGCTGATCGGATCCACAATAAAGCTGGCGACGGCCCGTTCGGTGGATTCAAAGGTTTTGAACACTTTGATCAGCTGGGTGATCATGAACAGACTTTTGATCTTCTCCGTGACATTGGCGATGCGCATGTCGCCGCCGCTGTTGTTAACGCTGGCAAGCGCCGAAATCAATGCACCGAGACCGGAGCTGTTGAGCCATTTAATCTTTGAGACGTCGAGGACGATTTTCAGGAAGCCGTCGCGCACGAGATCTTTGATCTTGTCGCGGAACTCCGAAGTTTCGGGTTCGCCCATGAGGTTGCCCCGCATGGAGAGAACCACGACATCCCCTTCGATCTGTTCTTTAATCTGCATTGCGTGCCTCGTATAGTGATAGATTGTATTTACGTTTTTTCTTTTGCTGTAGAATGAACAAGATGTGCGAATTCACAGTTTCCCTGCCACGTGCAGCTGCCGCAATTTGCTTCAGCCCGTGCAACATGGCTGAAACAGCGCGGACAGCGGTCCGTCATCGGATTCGTGATGACAAAACCGCACTGGGGACAACTCCGCTGTTCGTTCCGCAATTTTTCTTCATGCGTGCGTTCGTTTTGCACACTCATCAGTTGCCGTCACTTTCTCCGGCCTGCAGAGCATTCGTGATGCGTCGCAATGCTTCCGCCTTATCGATAAGCATGCGAGGCTGGGCGACGTGGATTGCCTCCTCCACACTGGGAAGTTCGCCTTTCAGATACAGAAAAACATGATACCCGAGGCGGTTGCGGTCATTCGCTTCCACGACCGGGACATTCTCCACTGCGTTGTAGGCTTGTCGTTCCAGGCTGTCGTCGGGCCACTGCTGAATCGCTGCGGGCATGCGATGCTCCTTCTATATAATGGATCTGTTGCCGGTTTACGAAATCCGTTAATACATGTCAATATGGGAGTTTTCACGCAATTTGTCAAAATGCCAGGGCCGTGAGATCGCCGCGCAGCAGGAAGAGCGCTTCAATCAGAAGACGTATCCGATACCGACATGCAGTGGCAACCCGAAGCCATACATCCAGGCAGCACCTGCGCGCCAGAACCATCCGCTTCGCCGGGGCAGGGTTCGGAAGCCCACGCTGACCGCAGGGAACACATGCAATCCCAGATCGTAGCGCTCGTCGCTGAACGTGAGGCCGAAATTCGTGCGCATTACTGATATCCCGGCGGACCATTCAAACTTGTATATCCCACGGCTCATGAAATTCACCATGGCGGAGCCACCATACCCTTCGATATCTGCCAGTATCGTCGTGACGTAAGGCGCACCGAATCCAAAACGGAAACTGGTGCGTTCTGAGACAATGATTTCATAGCCCACCTCGGGACTGCCATACAGCATCAGGCCGGAGTACTCCAGGGATACAGCGTGTCGCGTTTGATGCTGTGCCGGAAGCGGTGAAAGGGGAGTGAGCATCATGACAACACTGAGAAGCGTGAGGCTTCCGTGCATGCATGGCTTCCCCCGGTGCATCACCGATCGCAGCATGACTGGCTCCTTGGTGACGAAATGAAACAGGGGCCGCACTGGCCCCTGTACTCAGTAGAAAACGCGTTATTTCTTCTTTGACGCTCTTTTAGGTGGCGCAGCCTTTTTCCGCGGCACGGCTTTTGTGCTGCTCTTCTTTGTGGGCGTCGCTTTTTTCTTCGCCGGTGCTTTCTTTCCGACGCTTGCTTTTTTCGTCGAGGCGTTACGTTTGCGCTTGCCGGGTGAGGGACTGTCGGTGTCCATGATGCCGATGGCGTCGACGGCCCGGAGTCCGCCAGACATCGCCCGTATCTCATCATCCGTTTCATCGGCGACGAAGGCCACGGTCGCAATCGTGGTACGGAGTTCGTTCGGATCGAGGTTGGCGCCCGCGATGCTGTGGCTGAAGACGATAGTGTCGTCGAAAAGCAATCCATATGCCCCGATGGGATAGGTGGCATTGCGGCGCATGAGCAGACCAAGAACCTTCGGTCCGATCTTCGCACCCTGCACGACGTACGAGAGCGCATTGACGATGCAGTCGTTTTTGCTCAGGGGTTTAACGGATACATGCACTGCTGCGGAGCCACGGCGGATGATGAACGACTGCTCCACTTCTTCGACCATGTTTTTGTAATTCCGCCCGTAAATCTCCTTGAGGTACCTCTTTACCTTCACACGGGTTGACGTGACGATATTTGCCATACTCGTTGCTCCTTGCGCTATCTGTTTCCGGAATTACTTTTTCTCTGCAGCCGCCTTGAGCAGCGCAAGTTCTTCTTCGACCGAATCGCCGGCTTCGAGTTTCGCGAATTCCTCCTCGACTGAGGTTGTGTCGCCTGCGAGTTCCGCCATGGCTTCAGCTTCACTTTCCGCTTTGAGCACTTTCTGCTCGTACTTATCAAAGTTCGCGAAGGCGCCGTCACCTATGCCCGCAAGTCCTGAAGAGATCTGCTTTTTCGCCTTTGCCGCCTGATGCCGCGCGATGAGCGTTCCCTCGCGCACCCGCGCTTCGTCGAGCTTGGCCTTCAGCTGGTCGAGTTGACTGCGCATGGTGGTTGAGGTGTTTTTGGCCTCAGCCAGCGGGGCCTCGAGATCGGTCGCGGCTTTATCGAACATGTTCTTTTTCTCGAGGGCCTGCCGGGCCAGATCGTCGCGTCCGGCATTCACCGCCTTGACGGCGCGATCCTGCCACTTCGCTGCCAGTTTTTTCTTTTCAGCATGCTGGCGATCCAGCTGCTTCTCATTGGCTATTGCAGCACCAACCGCGGTGGTGGCCTTGTTGACAGCCTCTTCCATCTCGATGACCATCTGCTTGATCATTTTCTCCGGATCTTCTGCCCGATCGAGAATGTCGTTGATATTGGCTTTGAAAATATCCGTAATGCGGGAAAAGATACTTGCCATGCGTAACCTCCTGGACTCTGGAATACGTGATTGCCTGGATGAAATGAATATATGATAATCCCGCGTCTTTTTCACCGTGCATCGCTTGCAGGTATTCCCTCAGAAGCGCTGGCAAAAGGATCCCGGAAACATGATTGTGCAAATTGGTGTTTATATTGCATCCATTCTGTCATCAAGGATAATGCTGATATGAAAACTTCTCTCTCTCTCCTGCTGCTGCTCGCTTTCACCATCCCCGCGTTCGCGCAGAGCGGTGCGCAGGAACTGCCGCCGGTGTCCATCGCATCGGATCCGGATATTACAGGTGCGGAGCTGCGCAGGCACATCGAATGGCTGGCTTCGGATGAACTCGAGGGACGTGGAACCGGGACGCCATCGATCGACCTCGCCGCCGAATACATCGCGCGGGAGTTTCGCAGGTACGGACTCGAACCGGGCGGGGAGAACGGGACGTATTTTCAGACGTTCGAGGTCATCACCGGTGCAGCCTCATCGAACAACACCCTGGGTGTGTCGCCGGGTGGGGGTACGCTGCAGCCTGTCGATACCATGCAGTTCATGCCGTATGCATTCTCCAGTTCAACCGCGTTCGAGGGACCACCGGTGTTCGCCGGGTATGGTATCGTCACGCCGAATGAGAAGACGAACGATTATGAAGGGCTGGATGTCGAGGGCAAGGTCGTGATCGTGCGCGCGGGATATCCGGACGATGCGGATCCGCACAGCAGTGTGCCGATGTTCGCCTCCGCGCGCAGCAAGGAGCTGCTGGCGCGTGAACGCAACGCCGCCGCGCTGCTGATCATTCACGACAACGAGGCGAAGCTCCGTCAACTGCATTACGATGGCGCAGCGACATCCTCCGGAATACCCGTTGCGCGCATCAGTCCCTCCGCGGCAAAGCAGCTTTTTGCTGCCGCGGGCATGAGCGGAAGCCTTGAGGACATATACGCGGGCGGTAGCAGGGCCATGGCGGACGCGGACTGCGAAATTCGCGGAAGCTTCAATGTCTCTCTCGTGCGGAAAAAGACGCGCAACGTACTCGCCTTTTTGCCCGGCACCGATGATGCGCTGAAAGACAAGGTGTTCGTCGTCGGCGCGCATTACGATCATCTCGGATGGGGACAGGAGGGGAGCCTTTACCGTGGCACGGAACCGCAGATTCACAATGGTGCGGATGACAACGCATCGGGAACTGCCGGAGTGCTCGAACTGGCGGAATATTTCAAGGCGCATCCGACCGAGCACAGCTTGCTGTTCATGACCTTCAGCGGTGAAGAGATGGGACTGCTCGGTTCCGCACATTTCGCGGACGCCCCGACAATCCCTCTCGAGCATATCCAGGCCATGTTCAATCTCGACATGGTGGGACGACTGGAAAAGGATACCCGGCGTCTGAACGTCCAGGGCATCGGGACCTCGCCGGTGTGGAAAGAAATGGTAGAAGAGGAAAACGATGACGAGAATTTTGATCTGGCACTTATCCAGGATGGGCAGGGGTCAAGCGATCACTCGTCCTTCTACGCAAAGAACATCCCCGTCCTGTTCTTTTTTACGGGACTGCATACGGATTACCATCGTCCCACCGACGACGCGGACCGTGTCAACTACGTGGGTGAAACGGAAGTGGTCAACTATGTGCGTGAATTGGTGGAGCGGGCGGATGTGCTCGACAGCATTCCCTTCACCCGCGTAGAGACGCCCAAGGAGAAGCGCGTCGCACGTTTCAACGTCTATGTCGGGACCATCCCTGATTACGCGCACACCGAGGGCGGCTTCAGAATTACCGGGACCAGCCCGGGGAGTCCGGCTGAAAAAGCCGGCCTGAAAGGTGGCGACATCATGATCAAATTCGGTGAAACGGAAGTGGGCAATATTTATGACTACATGACAGCGATGAGCCGTCATAGTCCCGGCGAAACCGTGCCCGTCATCGTCAAGCGCGGTGACGAGGAACTGACGCTTGACGTGGATCTGGTCAGCAAGTAACTGCCGCGCGGGATTTGACGAAGGCCCGAATTCGGGATTATCCGTGCTCCATATCGGATTTCTTGTGTACCTTTAGGCTGCACTGTTGTGCAGTCTAAAGGTTTTTTTATTTCGATTCCGGATTCGGTATGTCTCCTACACGTTTTCTCGCCTTTTTCGCCGCCTGCATCGTTTTCCCTGGCATTCTTGTCGCCCAGGTATCGCAGGAGATCACTGCGGACGAACTGCATGCGCATGTCAGCTACCTCGCTTCCGATGCGCTCAAAGGACGCCATCCCTCGGACCCGGGCGCGCTCAAGGCTGCTGAATACATCCGCAGTCAGTTTCGCGATGCCGGTGTTCGCCTGCTGGCCGACGATGGCTTCCAGCATTTCCCCATCATCATCGATATTTCCGCTGGGACACAATCGTCGCTGCAGATAGGTGAGACGAAAGCGGTGCTGCAGAAGGATTTCATCCCTCTGTCGTTTTCAGCAGAGAAGTCGCTGCGTGCCGGTGTCGTGTGTGTGGGATACGGCTTTGATTATGAGCTGGACTCGAGTGCATGGCATGACTATCACGGACGTGAAGTCGACGGGCACTGGGTGCTGATACTGCGTGGCAGTCCCGACGAAGACAGCGGCGACTTCGACCCCTTTTCCTCATTGCGGAAAAAGGCTCTTGTTGCCATGGATCACGGCGCCGCCGGCGTACTGTTCGCCTCCGGTCCGGCTTTCCAGAAAGAGGATGCGCTCGTCGAGCTGAACTACCAGAAGCAGGAAGCTTCGATGGATATTCCCGTACTCAGCATTTCGCGTGCGTTGGCGGATCAGCTGCTCAGTGGGATGAGCGTGGCGGAGCTGGAAGCGAAACTGAATACGGAACGAGCACCGGTTTCATGCGAAACCACCGGTATGGTTGCCGGGAATGCGCAGCTGAAGCGACACAGTGTGGACGGCGTTAACGTCGTCGGTGTGATCGACGGGAGCGATGCGGAACTCGCCGGTGAGTACGTTATTGTGGGAGCGCACTATGATCATCTCGGAATGGGAGGCCCCGGTTCCGGCTCGCGCGCTCCCGATACTGTCGCTGTGCACAATGGGGCGGACGATAATGCATCCGGTACAGCCGCGGTGATCGAGATCTCTGAGCGCATCGCCGCGCATCCGCTTCCGCGTCCCGTGCTCGTGGTATGCTTCACCGCCGAGGAAATGGGGCTGCTCGGGTCGAAATACTTCGTCGCCAATCCCCCGGTTGATCTCGGGAAGACCGTGCTCATGTGCAATCTTGACATGGTGGGACACATGAAGGAAGGGGAGAAAACGCTGAGTATCGGTGGAACGGGGACGGCAACGGGACTCGAAGACATGGTGAAAAGCGTGGTAGAGAAAGACGGATTTACCGCCACGATGTCGCCTGAGGGCTATGGTCCCTCTGACCACGCATCCTTTTACACGGAGAATATTCCGGTTCTCTTCTTTTTCACAGGTATTCATGAAGACTACCATCTGCCATCGGATGATACGGAACTCTGCAATTTCCCGGGCGAGAAACTCGTCGCCGATCTCGTGACAGATATCATCACTGCTGTTGCCACCCGCAGTGATGCACTGGTCTATGCGGAAGCGGGACCGAAAAGTCGTCCCCCTGCATCCAAGCGCTTCAAAGTCACGCTCGGCATCATGCCCGACGTTTCGGGAAGCGGGACCGAGGGACTCCGCGCCGATGCTGTAATCGACGGTCGTCCCGCCTCGCGCGCAGGTATGAAAAAGGGTGACGTCATCGTCGCCATGGAAGGCAAACCGGTGAAAGACATCTACCAGTACATGGATCGCCTGTCGGAATTCAAGTCCGGCCAGCGCATCAGCGTGGATGTCATGCGTGACGGAAAGAAAGTGGTGCTTATCGTCGAGCTGTAATCCACCAGGGTAACGTTCGTCATACACACCCCGTGGCGGCCGGATTCCCATTTCGGGAGAAAGCCGTTGGCGGGAAGTAAAAGTCATTGTATTTTTGTGATGTACGCCGGTGTGAGGACGCCGGTGAGAGATACAGAGGATGTCAACACCATGGCTGCGGCTGCAGTGCCGTCCCCACGTGGCATTGTATTGCGCAGGATCCTGCACCCAGGAGGACGCTGCGATGGATGCGGTCATGAAGGTTGTCACACAGTTGTCGCAAAGGTTCTCTCATGCACCGCATTTCCTCACGAATTCTCCCCATCCTGATTCTCCTTTTTTCCCAGTACTCAGCCACAGTTCCACTTTCGGCGCAGTCTGCCGCCGGGCTCGAAGGCCATGTCCTCGACGCACAGGGAAATCCCCTTGAAGGCACGCATGTACGTGTCGAAGGCTGTACGAGCGGAACAATCACCAATCCGGACGGAAGCTTTCTTCTGACCGGACTCCAACCGGGTCGCGTCATCCTTCGTATTTCACATGTCGGATATGCTCCCTTGCAGAGGCAGGTCACCCTTTCTTCCGGCAGCCGCGCGCAGGTGGAAGTCCGGTTGCAGCCGCGCAGCGTGGAGCTCGGTGCCGTGACGGTAACGGCTACACGTATGCATGACCTGCTGAGGAATATCCCCCAGCCTGTTTCCGTGATCGCGGCGCGGACGCTGTTCGAACGGCAGCCGGTAAGCGTTCCGGATGCGCTGGATGCCGAAGCGGGCCTTCAGCTTGTGCGGGACGGTGTGTGGGGAACGGACATCGCCATTCGCGGACTGCAGCGTGCGAACGTGGTTACGCTCATCGATGGTGTGCGCATCGAAACAGCTACCGCGCACGCAGCGGGGATGTCGCTCGTCGATGTCTCCGATGTCCGCCGCATTGAAGTACTGCGTGGCGGCTCCTCCAGCATGTACGGCAGCGGAGCGACGGGGGGAGTGGTGCAGATACAGACCAGGAGCGGCGGATTCTCGCCCGTTCTGCAGTTCGCGGGAACCGTGGAAAGCGGAATCGCCACGGTCAATAACGCTGCGGATGCTGCACTGTCGGTCGATGCGATGGCCGAACGGTGGTATCTCCATGCGCATGGCAGGCTGCGCGCAGCGGAGGATACGCAGACACCGGATGGCGTACTCCGGGATTCACGTTTTCACGACAACAGCATCGCTGTCGCGGGAGGAATGCGCATCACCGAAGCGCAGCAGTTCCGGGTTCGCTGGCAGCGCATGCGAGCGGAGGATGTCGGTATTCCCGGTGGCGCGTCTTTCCCGGAGTTTGCATCTGCCCGTTACCCCGATGAGGAGCGCGAAATGTTCTCCGCGGAGTACGTTATTGATCCCCTTGGCAGTGTCATGCAGCGGCTGTCCCTGGCCGTCGCCCGGCAGCGCATCGACCGAAACGTGGAGATTATCCCAAATCCGGCGGTCACCCTTCGTCCCTCAGCCGAACACGACATGTGGAGTACACAGGCCACGGCACATTTGCAAATGGGATCACACACTGTGCGAAGCGGCGTTGATGCCTGGCAGCGAAGGTATGAGGGAATTCGGCTGCGGGAGATCGCGGCAAACAACACAACGATCGCCGATCTGCCTCTGCCGGTAGCGCGTTTCCGATCAGTCGGACTGTTTGTGCAGGACGATGTGCCGCTGGTCAGTGAACGGCTGCGGCTCTCAGCCGGGGGACGTCTCGACGCCATCCATGTCGAAAACGACGAAGCATACGATCTGCAGTATATTATCCGGGATGGAGTACGAACGGCTGATCCTCCCTCACGATCGCTGCGCTGGCCGGCTGCAACGTCGGATGAGCTGTCATGGAGTGCGCATGCCGGGCTGCTGTGGCAGGCGACGGATGCGACTGCACTGACACTCAATCTCTCCCACGCATTTCGCGCACCATCTCTCGAAGAACGCTATCAGTATATCGAGCTCGGCGCGGCCACGTATGTGGGCGACCCTGACCTGGCGGCGGAAAAAGGCAGCATGGTTGATCTCGGACTCCGCCTGGAACTGCCGGACGCAGCCCTGCGCGTCAATGGCTATCTGCGCAGCATGCGTGATCTTGTCGTGGATGCCAAGCTGAGCGATACACTGTACAGAAAGGAAAATGTCGGTGAAGCTGTGATTTACGGCTTTGAACTGGCAGGGGAGTACCGGCTGTTCGGCCGCGCTACCGCCTACGCATCGATTGAATATCTGCGGGGACGTGATACAGGCCTTGATGAGGATCTCCCGCAGATGGCGCCGTTCGGCGGACGGCTCGGACTGCGTGGCAATATTGCCGATGCAGTCGAAGCCGATGTCTTCACGAGTTTCGCAGCCGATCAGCGTGACGTCGCTCCAGGCGAGCTGGCAACACCCGGCTATGTATTGCTTCATCTGCGGCTGCGCAGTCTGCCGATTAGCCTCGGCGGGCTGCGATTGCAGCTCCTCGCCGGAGTCGACAATCTACTTGATCAGAGTTGGCGCAGACATCTCTCCACACTGCGTGGAATCATCGTCAGCGAACCCGGCCGGAATTTCATATTGCGGCTGCGCCTGCACTGGTAACAGCGTCTTTTTCATCCCACGAGATATCACCTTCGAGGAAAACAGGTGCTCTGGTTCAGTCTCGCATTCCTTTCCGCCGCACTCTCCGCGGGTGCCGCGATCACGCAGAAGAAAATTCTCTTCTCCCGCGGAGCGCTCGATTTTTCCGTACGCCTCTCACAGCTGACACTGCTGCTCACGCTGCCGGTGCTTCCCTTTATCAGTTTCGATGCCGTGCAGGGGACAGCGGTACTCCTTCTTTTTGGCAAAACCCTGCTCGGCGCCCTCGCATTTCTGAGTGTCATGCAGGCGATCAAGACGCACGAACTCAGCGAGGCACTGCCGCTGATGGTGCTGACGCCGGGACTCGTTGCGCTCACGGCATTCTTGGCACTGGGAGAGGCGCTGGATGTTGCGCAGATCGCAGGGATGTTGCTTCTGCTCGGTGGTACCTACCTGCTGGAAATGCGCGCGGGGAGTTCACCGCTGCATCCTTTCCGCGTTTTCTTTTCCTCGCGTCAATATTTCCCCATCGTGGCTGCCTTGCTGCTGTTTACGACGACATCGGTGCTCGACCGTTATCTGCTCACCGATCTGCAGATGCCGATACTTCCGATGCTGCTGTTCCAGAATCTCTTTCTCGCACTGCATCTGAGCCTCATCGCGCTGATCATGCGGCGCTCCGCGCTGCCATGGCGCGGTGATGATACACAAAAGGATTTGCTGTTGATTCTTCTCGTCGCACTCTGTACGCTGGGTTACCGCTTCTCACAGATCGCGGCAGTGAGCCTGGCACCGGTCGCTCTCGTCCTTGCCGTCAAGCGGCTCTCGGTGTTTCTGGCCGCAATGACCGGAGGCAAACTGTTCCGTGAAACCGATCTGGGGCGCAAGGCGGTTGCCATCCTGCTGCTGCTGGCGGGCGCTGCGCTCATCGTGCACTGGTGGTGACCGCGTTTCAGTGGCGGACGCCCCAGCGTTTTTGGGTGTGGCGGCTGAATTCGTATGTTGAACAGGACAGACAGTATTCGTTCACAAACAGGAACTCGGTCCGATGGGACACGGCCACGACCACGGCCATCATGATCATGGGAGCAGCGGGGCAATAGGTTTTGCCTTCTTCCTCAACCTGTTTTTCGCAGTCGCCGAAATCTTCGGGGGATTGTGGACGAACTCCCTTGCAATTCTTTCGGATGCGCTGCATGATCTCGGCGACAGTCTCATTCTCGGTCTGAGCTGGTTTCTGGAACGCTATTCCGGGAAAGGACGCACTCTCCGCTACAGCTACGGGTATCGCCGATTTTCTCTGCTCGGCGCATTGCTCAATGCGGTTGTTCTGATAGCGGGTTCCGTGTTCATCATCGTTGAGGCCCTGCCCAGACTCGCCAATCCGGAAAACCCGAACGCGCAGGGCATGATGTGGTTTGCCATCGGCGGTGTGCTGCTCAATGGCATCGCGATGCTGCGTTTGCGCAGCAAGGGGAAGTCGATGAACGCCCGTGTGGTCGCATGGCATCTGCTCGAAGACGTTCTCGGTTGGATTGCCGTCCTCATCGTCAGCATCGTGATGCAGTACTGGGACGTTCCCATTCTCGATCCCATCCTCTCACTGATGATCGCATCGTACATCCTGTACTACAACGTCTTTGTGAATTTCAACAAGACCATCAAGCTGTTCCTGCAGGCGGTGCCTGATGAAATCGATACCACGACGATGGAGAAGGCGATTCTCAGCGTCCCGCATGTGCAGTCCGTACACCACATGCACGTCTGGTCGCTGGATGGCGAGCGACATGTCCTCTCTGCGCACGTGGTGGTCGATGCGGGCATATCCCTCGATGAATCGCTGCAGATCAAGATGGAAGTAAAGCGCATCATCCTGCGCAACGATATCGAACATCTCACCATTGAAATAGAGTTTGAAGATGAGCAGTGCGTGATGGGCGACGAATGGCATTCCGCCCCCGGCACAGCCTCGCGGGAAAGGGACACTACCGACAACAGCCTGGAATAATCATGCAGGATTCCCCTCTGCTCTTCGCCTTTGGCCTGACAGTATTTGCCGGACTCTCCACGGGCATCGGTAGTGCGCTGGCATTTTTCGCCAGGCGGACCAATACAAAATTCCTTTCCATCTCCATGGGCTTTTCCGCCGGCGTGATGATTTATGTCTCCATGGTGGAAATTTTTGTGAAGGCCAAGGATGCACTCGTTTCCTCAATGGGTGTGGTCGATGGCAACTGGGCGACCGTCGGCGGCTTCTTCGGCGGGATCGCACTCATCGGCATCATCGATAAGCTCGTGCCCTCGGCTGAAAACCCCCATGAAATGCACATGGTGGAGGAGATGTCGAAGGATGAAAAGCCGACGGACTACAGCCGGCTGTATCGCACGGGAATGTTCTCCGCCCTGGCCATTGCCATTCACAATTTCCCGGAGGGACTCGCAACATTCCTCTCGGCCATACAGGACCCCGCGCTTGGCGTGGCGATCGCCGTCGCTATCGCCATACACAATATCCCGGAAGGGATCGCAGTTTCCATCCCCATTTTCTACGCGACGAATAACAGGAAGAAGGCATTTGGCCTGAGTTTTCTGTCCGGTCTTTCTGAGCCCGTGGGTGCGCTGCTGGGTTACTTTCTGCTTCGCAGCTTCTTCAGTGATGTGCTGTTCGGCGTGGTATTTGCGTCCGTCGCAGGCATCATGGTGTTCATCTCTCTCGATGAACTGCTGCCCGGCGCACGCGAATACGGCGAGCACCATCTATCCATCTACGGCCTGATAGCAGGCATGGTCGTCATGGCGCTGTCACTCCTCCTGTTTATCTAGGCGTTTTTCACGCTTCCAGACTCCCTACCGGAGATGGAAGGAATTCCGTATGTTGCCTTCATTCAAACGCACAGTCATACAAGGAGCACGCATGAAACGCACTATTCCGATACTCGCATTTATTGTTACCATTCTTTTCACCACGGGATGTATTGAAACACACACCCTCATCCAGCTGAAAAAGGACGGCAGCGGCACGATGAAGGAAACCGTCAAAATGAACAAGGCCGTTGCCGGTATGCTTCAGGGGATGGGAGAATCGATGAAAAACGCGTTCGAGGATCAGGGTGCGGACGATGGCGAGGACATGGAACCGGCCGAATCGCCCGAGCCTCCCGAGCCCATGTTCAGTGAGGAGGAGGTGCGGGAGAAGATGGAAAACATGGGTCCGGGTGTTGAGCTGCTGGCCTATGAGGACATCGACGAAGGCGGGTCCATCGGATATACCGCCACGTATTCTTTCCCCGACATCAATGAACTCCGTGTGAGCGAAGACCCCGAAAGCTCCATGCCCGCATCCGATGAAGATGAAATCGCCGAGATGGAGATGAGCGAGGAGCAGGGAAAGGACGATTTCCTTCAGTTCCATCTTGCGCCCGGCTCTCCTGCCGAGCTCGAAATCATTATTCCTGAGAAAGAGGAAAAGGAAACAATCGATGTAGAAGTCGCAGACGGCGAAGATGCGGATGGTGGCGAAGGCGAGGACGGCGGACAGGACATGATGGAAAATATTGATATGAAGCAGTTCTTCCGTGGGATGCGCATTTATATTGGAATCGAGTTCGAAGGCAGCATCCAGGAAACCAATGCACATTTCGTCGATGGCAATATCATCACGTTGATGGATGTTGATCTCGATAAAGTCATCGCGCAGGAGGGTGCCTTTGAGGAATTGCAGAAATCGAACAGCATGAATCCCGCGGATGCGCGAGACCTGCTTTCCACCATCCCGGGTGTCAGGGTCGAAACCGAAAACACTGTCAACGTTACGTTCGACTAATTGCTATGGAAACAGGGAGGGGAGATACTTGAATCGAGCTGTATCGCTGCGATTCACGACAATATTGTGGAATACTAGAACAGAGGTCATTCATGTCGGAGCGCATGATTCAGCAATTCATGGATATGGTTCGCATCCCAAGCGAGTCCGGTAACGAAGCCGAAATGATCACATACCTGAAGAAGGAATTCGAATCCCTGGGCGGCGAGGCGGAAACGGATGCGTACGGAAATCTCATCGCCCGTTTCCCGGCGAAGGGCTGCGAAGGTAAGGATCCGATTCTTCTCTCCTGCCACGCCGATACGGTGAAACCCGGAGTGGGAATCGAGCCCGTGCTTTCCGATGGTGTCATCCGTTCCAAAGGCGACACCATTCTTGCGGCTGACGACAAGGCGGGCATCGCGGAAATGCTCGAAGCCCTGCGCATCGCCGAGGTGCGGCCCCCGGTGGAAGTCGCGATCAGTCGGCAGGAGGAAGTCGGTCTGCTCGGGGTGAAGAACCTCGACTACAGCAAACTCACTGCGAAAAAAGGCTTCCTGCTCGACAACGACACTCTTGATACCATTGTCATCGGTGGTCCCTCTTACTTCGCCATTGATGTCGCCATTACCGGACGCGCTGCCCACGCAGGCATGGAACCGGAAAAGGGTATCTCAGCCATCGTTGCCGCAGCGAAGGCCATCAGTGCGCTGCGTCTCGGCCGACTCGACGAAGAGACGACAGCCAACGTCGGGGTGATTGAAGGCGGAATGATTCGCAATGGTGTTCCTGATAAAGCCAGTTTCCTCGCCGAATGCCGTTCGCTCACGCACGAGAAAGCCGATGCGCTCGCAAAAGAGATGGTCGAGATTATCGAGCGGGAAGTGCAGGCCGTCGGTGCCCAGGTAAGTATTGAGGTGAACAACCTCTGCAAAGCCGTCGACATTCCAGAGGATTCCTGGACTGTTGAGATGGCAAAGAAGGCTCTCAAAACCGCTGGCGTCGACGCGACGACAACCTTCATCACGGGCTTCACCGATGCGTCGATCTACAACAATCAGGGCATAGAAATGGCCGTGGTCGGCATCGGCGCACAGCTCGAACACAGTACTGAAGAACACATCTACGTTGCAGACATGGAAAAAGCCCTGCAAATGACCGTAGAACTGCTCAGGCTTTCCGCACAGTAGCAAGGCGAACACGGACAAAACGGACGACACTGATCAGTGGGAACACGGACAAAACGGACGA